>SLGA01000285.1 GCA_007123985.1 Balneolaceae bacterium
GCTTAAACTTATTAAAACTCTTAAAAGGTGTGAAATATGGGAAAACAAATACATTCCTCACTATTAAAGTTGGGATTTAGTGTATTAATATTATTAATAGCAGTTACTACTATTAATGCACAACAAATAACAGTTACAGGTACTGTCACCTCAGCCGCGACGGGTGAAACATTGCCGGGCGTGAATGTTACAATCGTTGGCACAGCTAGTGGTACAGTAACAAACCTCGACGGTGAATACTCGTTGTCAGTAGCCTCCGATGCTACTCTGAGATTCTCCTTCATTGGATTTCAATCCAGAGATATTGCGGTTGATGGAAATTCAGTAATCAATGTAGAACTTAGCGAGAGTACTGCTACTCTTGATGAAGTTATTGTGCTTGGTTATGCTACAATTTCCAAGCGGCAGGTTACAAGCTCTGTCTCTCAGGTATCCGGTGAAAATCTAAACGTAATTGCGACACACGATCCGATTAATATGCTCCAAGGCCAGATGGCCGGTGTGGTTGTGAACCAATCATCCGGACAGCCGGGGGCAAATGCATCCATTGAAATTCGTGGAAGGGGATCCATTTCTGCTTCTTCTTCACCGCTTTATGTGATTGATGGTGTTATTGCCGGAACAGGTGCCCGTGATGCGGTTAGTCCGTCTGATATTGCTTCGATTACAGTTCTAAAAGATGCTGCTGCTACAGCACTTTACGGTTCTCGTGCATCAAATGGTGTTGTGGTAATTACCACAAAAAGAGGTCGCTCCGGTTCAACCCAGGTGAATGTACGTTCATCCGTTGGTATTAGTCAGGCGCTTCAGGGTAATGAACGTTGGATGAATGGTCAAGAATTGTATGACTGGCATCAGAATTTAGTGAATGCTTCAGCGGGTCCTTTCTACAACAGGCCGGAAGTATTAGCGAACGACACCAACTGGTGGGATGTAGGATTTGATGGAGGAGGTACACAAAACTTTGAAGCTTCTGTTTCAGGTGGTGACGACCAAACAAGATTTTACCTTTCAGGTGGATATTTTAATGAAAAAGGGACGAGTATCGGAACAAATTTCGATCGCCTTTCAGGGCGTGTAAATATTCAGCATAACTTAACAGACCGTATTGAAGTTGGTGCTCAGGTTTCCGGAACCTATTCCAGTCGTCGTGATGTGGTATCCGGAAACCCGTACAATATTCTTCGATTTGCTGAGAGTAATGTGCCGTGGGATGTTCCTTACAATGCTGATGGTAGTGTACGAACCGGAAGAGAAGCAGATTGGTTTTCACGTGATTCTGAAAATCCGCTTCATGGTATGCAGTGGAACACTGATAATAGCGATGTAAGCTATTTTTCAGGTGATTTGAACCTGCGTTATAACATTGCGGATTGGGTTTCATTCAGAACCAATAACCGCTTTTCACTTAGAAGTGGTGTTCGTGAAATCTTCCAGGATTCTCGTTCTGCCGCCGGTTCACCGAGAAATGGTACTATAGAAAACAGAAACGATGATTCGCATTCTGTGATTACATCGAACCTATTCAATTTCAATAAAGGCTGGGAACGTCAGTCACTGAGTGGCCTTGCAGGTTTTGAGTATCAGGATAACCGAAGCGATAATGCCTGGGTAACCGGTATTGGCCTTGCCCCTGGCATGCGAATCCTAAGTTCAGCTGCAACTGCTTTCTCAACAGCAGGTAACATCAACGAAAGTGCATTTGCCTCATTCCTTGCGCAGGCTGAGTATGAGTGGGACGAAACCTACATCGCAACGGTATCTTTCCGTCGTGACGGATCTTCAAGATTTGGTGCAAACAATCGCTGGGGTAACTTCTGGTCGCTGTCCGGTTCATGGATCATCAGTAATGAAGCCTTCATGCAGGATGTGACATTTCTTGATCAGTTAGCTCTTCGAGGTAGTTACGGAACAACAGGTAATGCCGAAATCAGCAACTACGGTGCATTTGGATTGTATTCTTTTACAAGTTCATACTTCGGTGTTCCAGCAAGCTGGCCGTCACGTACACCAAACCCGGATCTTACATGGGAAGTTGCAAAAACAATTAACGTAGGACTTGATGTTGATGTGATGGACCGAGTGAACTTCTCGGTAGATGTGTACCGAAGAGATAATGAAGACCTTCTTCAAAATGTAACTCTACCGGGTACAAGTGGTATCAGCAGCCAGCTCCAGAATGTAGGTAGTGTTCGTAATCACGGTATCGAATTCCAGGTTACTACACGCAATATCCAGTCAACACGATTTAACTGGAATACGACACTAACAATTAGTAGTAACAGAAACAGAGTTACTGGCCTTAGTGATGGAGATCCAATTAATTATGGTGGGATTTATAGAATTGAAGAAGGACACGACATTAACTCTATATATATGAGGAAATGGCATGGTGTGAACCCTCAGACAGGTGCTCCGCAGTGGGAAGTTGTTACCAGAAATGATGATGGCGATATTATTGCCAGAGACATTACCGAAGATTACGGTACTGCAAACCAACAAATTGTGGGTGCAACCACACCTAAATTCCAGGGTGGAATCAACAACAGTGTGCAATATGGTAATTTCTCATTTAGTGCTTTCTTCACTTTCGAGCAAGGAAGCCAGCAATATTTGGGAGGTGGTGGACTTGACGCTGGAGCATACATGACCACGAACAAACGCAAACTACAATCCGGTGAAAGCTTCTGGAGACAGCCGGGTGATAATGCAACTCACCCCGCGCAAATTGTGAATGGTAATAATAGTTCTCAGTTAGAATCTTCTCTCTATCTGTACGACAGTTCATACCTGCGCTTAAGAAATGCAAGGATTACTTATGATATACCAACAGACAGCAGCATTATGCAATCTCTTGGCATGAGAAGCCTGCGCGTGTACGCAAGTGGTGATAACCTTCTTACGTTCACCAGTTATCCCGGTAGAGATCCGGCAGGTAGTGGTGCATACCCAATTGCCCAAACGTACCTTTTCGGTATTGAATTGGGCTTTTAAACAGAATTTTGAAAGATAAAATCGGATAAATATGAAACTAATAAATTTAAAAGCTGCTGTTGTATTCTTCCTCATCATGCTTTTAACGGCGTGTGATATCACAAGAGCCCCATTTGACGGCGTTCCGCCGGAAGAAGCACTTACGGGTGTGGAAGGAGTACAAAATGTAACGAGGGGCAGTTACGCCCATTTGAAAAATCTGACCGGTGGTACGAATAACCTGGTGATGATGATGTTTCAATCAGGTGACTACCGAAGCGACGATCTGATGATTAGCGGTACCACATCCAACCGGATGATGCTTACCTACAACTATCTTCACAATCCGGATATGCCAAATACCCTGAACCTGTGGAGGCAAGGTTACCAGCTCATTTACAATACCAATACGGTAATTGATGCTGTATCTCCGGGTGAATCAGCTCAGCTGGATCAGTTACTGGGTGAAAATTACTTCCTGCGTGGTATGATGCATCTTTATATTGCAAAAGGATTTGCACGCCCCTATTCGCAAGGTACCGGTAACCTTGGTATTCCTTACATGAGGGAACCCGATGTAAATGCCCGACCAGCTCGTGAGTCTGTTGGCGATACTTACAATTTCATTGTGCAGGATCTTACCCAGGCTTATCAGCTGATGAACGAACCGAAGTCGAGTTCATTTGGTTCGGCTGAAGCGGCTATGGCCCTTCTCTCAAGAGTATACCTCTATATGGAGAACAACCAGGCAGCACTTGAGTATGCCGACAGAGTAATTAACTCAGGCAGATACCAGCTCATTGGTACAGATGATTATCCATCATACTTCACCATGAATAATGAATCACGTAGTGAATCGATCTTTGCGATCCATCATACAGCAGCTGATGATCATGGTCGAGGTCATGGTATCGGATCAATGATTTATGAAAAAGATGGTTCCGGTTGGGGTGAAAACTACGCATCCGGTGCACTTCGAGAATTGTTAGACCAATGGCCAACGGATGTTCGCCGTCAATTCATCGAGCCTCAGTATATCCTCGATGATAATGGAGAGGTTCAGTTCCATCCAGATGGCAGACCGGTACTGCGAGAGCGTAACGGTTTCCCAAGATACTACGTAACAAAATTTGTAGGGCCTGCTGGAGCACTAACACTATCACATCCTGAACTGCTCAGATACACAGAGGTTTACCTCAATAAAGCGGAAGCTCTTGCCAAACTCGGACGTGATCAGGAAGCACTTGATATCATAAACCAGCTTAGGACTCGTGCTAATATTCCTGCTGAAGGACTCTACTCACTCTCAAATCTCGGTGATCACAACAATGTACTTGATGTAGTACTTGAGGAGAGAAGACTTGAACTGTTCTTTGAAGGGCACAGAGCTCACGATCTGTTCAGAAACAACAAAACGATGTTCAGAAACTATCGTGGTACTCACCTTGCACCAGGTAACCCAGGTGTTGAGTTCAGAGATGATCTGCCTGCACTTGCCAATGATCTCCCGGCACTTGGTACACAAACAATTCCAGCAGATAATCCGCGAATTGTATGGTACATACCTGAAAGCGAGATCGATATTAACCCGAACTTAGTACAGAATCCTAACTAAGGCAGCATTACCCCAAAAGGCACTCTTTATATTTGAAGAGTGCCTTTTTTTTCTACTTCTCAAACTTATTTTGTCAGCCTTCATTCATAAGGTTAACAAAATCAGTTTTATAAACATGCAAAATCAACCCATACATTTATGAAAAATAACCGCCGTGAATTCCTGAAAAAAAGCGGCCTTGCCGGTCTTGGTTTAATGGGCGCCGGCCTTAGCGGATCAAATAAAGATAACATTCCATTCAAGCTTAATAATCGAAACAGTTTCAATATGCATGGCTATAAAGCCCCGAAACTGGACAGTGTGGGTGTTGCAATTATCGGTCTTGGAAATCGCGGTACAGGCACCACAAGAAGGCTTGCAAGTATTGAAGGTGTTGAGATTAAAGCCCTTTGCGATCTTGAACCGGATCGTGTGGAGCGGGCAAAAGATATTTTAGAAACCACACATCATCGTCCCGATGGTTACTCTGGAGGTGAAGATGAGTGGAAAAAAGTTTGTGAACGCGACGATATAGATCTGGTTGCAATCGTAACACCCTGGCACCTGCATACTGTGCAGTGTGTTTATGCAATGGAGAATGGTAAACATGCCTACACAGAGTTACCTGCGGCTAACACGATCGATGAATGCTGGGAGTTGGTGGAAACTTCAGAACGAACAAAAATGCATTGTGTTCAGATGTCCAGTTCCTGCCATGGCGGCAGACAGGCTGCTCTGCTAAATATGGTACGAAATGGTGTGTTTGGTGAGCTGATTCATGCAGAAGGTGCATATGTTCATGATTTGCTGAATGACTATAACTTCACAAAACATATGTATCACAACATGTGGCGCCTTAATGAAAATATTGGTCGGCACGGAAGTTTGTATCCGCAGCATGGTTTTATACCCATTTCACAGATGATGGATCTGAACTATGGTGATACGGTTGAGCATCTCGTTTCAGTTTCGAGCAATGATTTTATGATGGGTGATACAGCCAAAAAACTGGCAGCTGAAGATTCCTACTGGGAACAATATGTGGGTAAGGATTATCGCGGGAACATGAACGTAACCACAATGAAAACAGCCAAAGGGAAAACCATTGTGATTCAGCACGATGTAACATCACCACGTCCCCGTCCGCAACAGCCCTTGCTTAGCGGAACAGAAGGCTTTTATGCAAACGGCCGTTTTGCAACCGATCACAGAAGGTATTATACGGATGAGGAATTTCAGGAACTGGTTGATCAGTACACACCTGAAATCACAAAAGTATTTAATGAAGCGGTACAACAGGCAAGAAATACGGAGCGTGCCGGCCATTCTTACTTTAATGTAACAGCTACAGACTGGAGATTAATCGACAGTCTTCTCAATGGCCTTCCGGTTGAAATTGATGTATATGATGCTGCCCTCTCAAGTGCCATCACACCTTTGAGCGAATGGTCGGTGGCAAACAGGTTCAATTCAGTACGAGTGCCCGATTTTACATCCGGCGCATGGAAAGCCAACCAACGCGGCATGGATATAAACCTCGAAAATGGTGGCGGTACTACAGGAATTCTTTAATCAACTTTAATTAGCATGCAAATGTCTCCCGGGTTTTCGGTTCAATCCGGGAAACATTTCTTACAAATCACCACAAGTATTGAGTAATGGATAATAACCGACGAACATTTCTGAAAAAAAGCGGGCTTGCGAGTCTTGGGCTTGCAGGACTGGGATTTATGGGGTCATCACCTGCAAAAAAAGACATTCAACCCTCAAAAATTGATGTTGAAAATGGCAACCTTCGACTGATTGACTGGGAGCCGATTTCGCAGATGGTGGTGAAACAGACAGAAGTATTAAAGCCTAAATATCCGGCTATTGATATCCATAATCACCTGCGCGATTTAGACAGCCTCCCCGATTATTTGAAAGCAATGGATGAAGCCGGCGTGTGGAAAGTGGTTAGTCTGGACGGCCGTTCAGCCGATAATTTTTACATTGAACACATCAGGGCATGCCAGCGGGTAAGCAGAAGCCGTTTTGTGGTCTTTTTTACGCCGGATTTAAGCAAAATAGATGAACCCAATTATGGCCAGCGGGAAGCCGAAAAACTGGAACATGCGGTTGAACTTGGTGCCCGTGGTGTGAAGATTTTCAAATCACTGGGTCTCACTGCTAAAGACAGAAACGGGAATATTGTACCTGTAGATGATCCTCGATTAGATCCCTTCTGGGCAAAATGTGGCGAGCTCGGTATTCCGTGTTTAATGCATGTTTCCGATCCGAAAGCCTTCTTTACCCCTGTTGATCGCTATAATGAGCGATATGATGAATTGGGTGAAAGGCCTCACTGGGCATTTTACGGTGATGAATTTCCCGATAAAGAAGATATTCTTGAACAGAGAAACCGTGTAATAGAACGCCACCCCGACACAACATTTATCGCCACACATATGGCAAATCTGCCCGAGGAACTTGGACGCGTTTCGATGTGGCTCGAGAAATACCCAAACATGTATGTGGATATCAATGCGCGGATCAGTGAACTGGGCCGGCAACCTTACACATGCAGAAAATTTATGATCAAATATCAGGACAGGATACTCTTTGGCACAGATACCCGCCCTAATGTGGAGGCTTTCCGAATTTATTACAGATTTCTGGAAACGGATGATGAATATATAAATGCAGATGCAAGCCATCACAGACAGGGAAGATGGCACATCTACGGTATATTTTTACCTGATGAAGTACTTGAAAAAGTGTATAACAAAAACGCAGTAAAAATCTTTAATCAGTTCAAAGGGTAACATCACTATTGTACCCGCGTGTTCTGATCTCCTAACTCAACACTCAACAAAAGCTCAACTAAATCTTCATAATCATGGAAAGTAATCGCAGAGATTTTCTGAAAATATCCGGAATTGGCACACTTGGAATTTTAGCCGGCTGTACAACCCGACGCGAAGTAGAATCAAAATTAAGTGAAATTAAAGAACAGGCAGAACGCACTCGAACGCAGCATTTTAATATGCACGGTTTTGCTGCTGAACCAATGGATGTGGTTCGGGTTGGTGTAACAGGCCTTGGCAACAGGGGTTCAGGTACAGCCCGGCGGTTTGCAAGTATTGCCAATGTAGAAGTTGTTGCGCTGAATGATGTGCGCCCCGAAATGGTGGAGCGATCTAAACAGGCTATTTCAGCAACTCACGATCCTGTTGGTTACTCCGATGGGCCGGAAGACTGGAAGCGAATGTGCGAACGCGATGACATTGATCTGATCTGTATTGCCACTCCCTGGGAATTACACGCTCCACAGGCAATTTACGCGATGGAGCACGGTAAACACGTGTATGTGGAACTGCCTGCTGCCAATACACTTGAAGAGTGCTGGCAAATTGTGGAAGCATCCGAACGCACACAAAAACACTTTGTACAGATGTCATCATCCTGCCACTATGGGGATGCATCTTTTGTACTGAATATGGTTCGCCAGGGTGTTTTTGGTGAAGTTCTGCATGCAGAAGGTGGATACATCCATGATCTGATGAACTCACACATATTCCACAAGACCATGTATCATGATTTGTGGCGATTAAACGAAAACATCGACAGAGACGGAAATCTCTATCCTCAGCATGCATTAACCCCGATTGCTCAAATGTTTGATATCAACTACGGAGATCAGTTCGATCACCTGGTATCAATGCAGACAAATGACTTTATGATGGCAGACAGAGCAAGAGAACTCGCCGCTGAAGACAGTTTCTGGGAGCCATATGTTGGCCGCAATTACAGTGGTAATATGAACACCACGCTGATAAGAACGGCAAACGGAAAAACAGTTGTAATGCAGCACGATGTAACCACCCCGCGTCCCGGTATTCGTTTTCACATGATTAACGGAACAAAGGGAACATACCTGGCCCGTCCGGGAAGAATTGGTTTCAGTTATCGTGATGGCTGGATTCCGCAAGCCGACTACGATGCGCTTGTTGAAGAGTATACCCCGAGAATCACCACAGTATTTAATGAGATGATTCGAATGGCAGAAGAAACCGGCCGC
The DNA here is from genome assembly GCA_007123985.1 of Balneolaceae bacterium. Lineage (GTDB taxonomy): Bacteria > Bacteroidota > Rhodothermia > Balneolales > Balneolaceae > Rhodohalobacter. The sequence continues at coordinate 8,628 of SLGA01000285.1, forward strand.
CCCGAGCACTCTTATGCACGTGTAAATGCCATGGACTGGCGCCTGATTGACTGTCTGAGAAACGGCCTGCCCGTTGAAGTGGATGTGTACGATTCGGCTGCTACAACAGCCATAACTCCATTAAGTGAGTGGTCTGTGGCAAATGGCTCCATGCCGGTTAAGGTTCCGGATTTTACAGGTGGTTCGTGGCAAACCAACGAACGTGGTATGAATGTAAACCTGGAAACAGGCGGCGGAAATACCCGCATCAGATAAATTCGAACAGAGAATTTAACCTCAGGCAATACAGGCAGTTTATCGGGATGGGAACACTGCTTGTATTGCTATTTTTTTTGATTTTTTCCTGCGCGTTGAGCGGTTGAATAAATAAGTGACCTTGAGGGGAAAGTCCTCCAAGCGCTAAGAGTTCGCTGACAAAATGACGCTCAAAGGGCCTGCGGACGCTTTTAGGTCTTATAACCACGAATCGCATTTTTTTAAACAACAAACCGGCCGGGAGTTTTACCGGTTCTTATCAATCAATTGGGGATCAATCAAACAAGATGAATTCCCCCGCAACTTGGGAATATACAGATGGAAA
>SLGA01000078.1 GCA_007123985.1 Balneolaceae bacterium
CCCTCGTCTTCGAAGTTGGCCAGCATGGCAGATCTGTTCAGTGGTGGATTTGAACGTGAGTAATAGATAGATCTAAGATACTCCCCATCAAGAGAGACAAACTGCAGGTGGACCCGGCCGGTATAACCCCACAAAATATTTTCATTGCCATCAATTACGTGGTATGATTGCCGCATAAACGGCAGTGACATAATCTGAATGGATGTTTCGCTCTGAATCATTAACATTTCGCCCGGTGTTAAATCCACAATGCCTGATGCGATCTCTTCACCATTTTCATCCATAATTTTAAGCAGCGGTGTACGATTGAGCCGCTCCCCATCGCGTACCATGCTGCTGTATGTTGCCAGAATCCTGTTATCGGATAGCGGCTCGAAACCCACGGGAAACCCGCTGATATCCATGCCTCCGCCTCCAAGAGAAATATTCCTGAGAAAGCGGAAGTCTGATACATCAAAAACGGACAACCGTTGCTGCTGGGTATCCAGTATAAAGAGTTCACCGTTGTGCAGCCGGGGCCGGTTAGCAGAACTGAACTCGCCCGGCCCTTCACCTCTTCTGCCCAGGCTTTGCAGGTACCCGCCATTTTCACTGTAAACATGGACTTTTGCTTCACCGCCATCCGCCATAAAGAGGGTACCTTCATCGGTTACGGCAACGCCTGAGGGGCGGCCGATAAATATCTCGTCTGTATCCCCATATTCGGCAATCCTATTTAACTGAATGTCATAAGCAGAGGCAGCATCTCCCGGAAAAACTGCCACATTTTCCAATTCTGCTATCTCTTCGGGGATGTCAATTTCCGGTTCGGATGTACATGCATTTAAAATGAAGAGAAATGGAATTACCACAGAAACAGTGATGTATATGTTGTTGCTGGTGGCAATTCTAAAAAAATGATACATAGTTGTTTCTATTAAAATTTTGAGGATAGTTTTTTTTGATACGGGTATGACGAGCTAATCTCCAATTTAGTTTTAGTTAAACTGAATTCCGTATTTCACAACTTGTACCAAACCGGTCTCCTCATCGGTTTCGCGCGTATAAACGTATCCATTCCTTATCTCTTGAATCTGTTTATTTCGCGGCCGGTTGAAAGAAGCAAACAGTTCGCCAAGTTGAGTAAATATCCGCCAATTCCAGATTTCATCGTCATCATCAAACAGAGCCGCCCAAATTCGGTTTTCATCATCGGTAAGCATCGTTGAAAAGGCAGGCCAGGTTTCGGGCATTGCATCATTGCGAACCATACTGCGCCAGGGTTCGGTTCGGTCTGCGTATTTGTTGATAACCTCATTTCGGTTAAGAGGCCTGTTTTCAAGTGGCTGATAAATTGCACGCACATAATTTCCATCCATATCGTGGATTTTGAAAAGCAGATCTTCTGACCATCCCCACATCATATGCTCGCCATTTATCGAGTATTTTGTACCGCGTTTGTAATCCATGGCCATTAGATAAATACTATTGTTTTCAGTTTTGGTTAGAGTTTCAGTTGTTCGAAATTCATAAAGTTTTTCTTCGGCAAAAGAACCATCATTTCTATTCAATACCTTACTATGTTCCATCGCAGCTTCATCTTGTAAGGTCGATCCTGCAGAGTAACTGACTCCATAATGAACAATGAAATTATTTTCATTCTTAAGATAGAATGAAAGTGGAAAATTGGAATACCATCCGGAGTGATCGAACTCAAAGGGTATTTCAAGGTCATTTATAAAATTTTGGCTGTTCAGATTAAATGTTGAGATACGCATGGTAGTCATGTCCATAACATGAAGTTTATCTTCTTCAACCTGCATACTTCTGATCTGCCTAAATTCGCCCGGGCCGTCACCTTCTCTCCCAATTTTTGTAAGATAGCTGCCATCCGGTTCATAGATATGGATTACATTCTGAGATCTGTCAGCCAGATAGACTCTGCCTTGTTCATCCACAGTTACAACACCCAACTGCCCGATTATCACTTCATCTGTATCTCCATAAACGGCCGTTCTCTCCAATTCAATGGCGTGCAAGGGTTCTGCATTTTCAGGAATCACAGTAAGGTTTTCAAGGGAGGCAATGTGATCAGGAATATCAATTTCGGTATCACTCGAACAGCCAAATATGAAGAGTAGAAGTGAAAACAGAAAGCACGAAATGGTATTTTGGCAGGTCATACGCTCAAGTTCAATATGAATATATTTTTATGAGCATTTTAGATTATTCAAACCAAGATTGCAACTCCCTTTTAAATCCTAATGGGTATAACATTCTGCGAAAAGGAAGTGTATCGAAAAAGCTCTTAAGTGATTATGATTAACACCGATAAAATACATTTGCCAAATAATGCCAATGTCTTCAAATGAAATTTTTCTAAGTTTAAAAGTGAACTGTCAAAAATAGTGGGATGAAATAATCACATCGTATTTTGTATGTCTGCTTTTATGATTGATGGTGTCATATCTGAATCATAGTGAATTCCATAAATAGTTTTTTCATCTTGGCTTACAGTAATAATAAAAACATCTTTATCGAGAAAAAATTCTCTCTCTTGAACTCCGTGCCAGTTATATACTGTTATCCTATTTGTAAATGCCCTCCATTCTGCATCACTGTTCAATTCTGTATCATTTGATGTTTTTCCCGAAAAAAGGACGTAGTAGTTTTCAGAACCAGCATCGGGTGATCCAAATGTAAATGTATAACCCGAACCTTCTATAAGTATAGAACTATCGCCCACATACTGTACTTCAAAATCAGGTAAAAAAGAAAAGGCCTAATCATTTATTTCGAGTACTTCATTACCATTTTTTTCAAAAAAAATAGCCCTGTCATAAGAATCTGCAAAATAGGCGAAATGTGTGCGGTCAGCATTGGCTGTGAGTCTGCCGCTCATTGCAAGTGCAGCATGCATAGGATTATTAAACCGATTTAATAAAGCTGTGGGTATGCTATCCAAATATTCTATAATAGTACTATTTGCACTAAGCTGAATAACACCCTCAGGAGTAAATGAATGGTTAACAATCAAACTATCTGTTAAAGTAATAGCATGACGTCTTGATGACATAGTGTAAGTAATATCGATACATGATGATGGTCTGTTTTGCGGCAAAAGATTTTTAAGACAGCCTACATCATAAATATCAATTTTTTGGTTCCCAACATCTGCAACTTCCAGTGCTGATAATCCCGGCCCCTTTTGGATAGTAAAATTTAGATATTCACCGGGACCTCTATCTGCCCTGCCAAATTCAGCCATTTTTTTTCCTGTTTTACCATCATAAGCTATTATTGGGTTCTGTTGAAAATCATCTTTCACAAATAACCAACCGTCTACATAAGCGAGTGCTGTAGGCATAATCAACTCGCCTTCGAGAAATACATCACTGCCAATTGTATTTACTAAACCCTGCCCTGACAGAGCTGCAAACAGAATGGCAAATTTTATCAGACAAACATTAGTAATGAACAGTTTTATGAATCGCATGCATTTTTGAAAATAATTAACGCTAAGATTGTTAAAGGCTGCCAAAAAAACGAAGCAGCCTTTCGGATGAAAATATTTAAGGATGAACCTGTGGATCTGGGCATGACTTTAGATGATATGTAATACCCGGCATATTAATCCAAGTAGAAAAAAATCACCAATAAAATAATTTCCCTCATTTCAAATAATAGTGTATTTGTTTAATCCCTAAGATTTATAAACCGAATAGTGACATCAGGGTTGTTTTGTGATGTGTATAGACCATTATTACCATCAACTGCAATTGTAGAAGCGTGATGATCCAGTTCAAGGATGGTGAGTAGATTTAAGTCCCAGTCAAAAACATGAACCCGATTTCCCTCGCCAGATGCTTCAGAACCATATTTCTCTCCTGAATAAAGAGCATAAATGTTTTCACCCATTGCAGCCACACTCAAATAAGTTACAATAGCATCATCACTGAATACAAACTCATCATTAACATATCCAACCTTAGGTTTTCCGTGTGAAGTGCTTTCATAGTGAGAAATGAAATTTCCATCAAGGTCATAAAGCTCTGCCCTGTTTGCATACCTGGGAAACAGGGCCAGTATTTGATTTTCTTCTGAATAGACAGAACCCGATCTCCATGCCGCCGCTTCATGGAAACTATTCAATTCTACATCGGTGGGTTCAAACTCACCGAATGAAGATGCCTCTTTTAATGATTGCCCGTCGTTTTGAAATACTCCAAACCTGGCTCCGACGTAGATTCCGGTAACGGCATAGGCCGAATCGGAGATGGCATGAATATTATCCGGCATACCGTTCATTTCGATTATTTTCTCGCGGTTCCCCTCAAGCTCCAATTCTTGGTTGATGGGTACAAGCTTGCGCCCGCCAATATCAAACACATAAACATTATTGGTGTGGCTGTTGACCAGCAGCGTATTTGGAGCCAAAAACTCTCCCCCTCCACGCCCCTCTCTTCCTAACTGTTTGGCCGGGTTGTAGCTTCCCTCTTCCGTAATCTGAAAAATGGCTATCGAAGGATTGTTGGATCTGTCGGTTATGTAAAGATGGTTTTCGTGAACCAGTATCTGTGCCGGCACATAGACACCCTCTTCTATGACTACGGTTGAAGAGACAGATACCGGCTGAATATCAATACCGGACTGTTTTGAACAGGAGAGTAAAATTATCGGGCAAAGAAGTAGAAGAAGTATGGTTCGGGGCATGGGTGATATTTATCTAAGCTGAATAGACATTCAGTACTTTTCTATTGCATGTTTAAAGATGATTTTTCAATAAACCTGATTTCACCCATTTCAGTATATACTGAATATAAATTACCATCAGTATCTGCTTCAATACTAAATGATTGATGATCCAATTGATAAAAGCCGGTGAGATTGAGATCCCAGTCGAATGTAAATATTATATCACCATAATTGTTGTATTCCTCGTCATCACGTTTCCCTGAATACAAGGCATAAATAGTTTCATCATTCGATGCAGCCCAAATAAATGCTGTTTTTGCATTTCTTCCACGCTCTAACCTCGAGCCTGAAGAAGCGGAGCGAACGGATACGTCAGGAGTGCCAGAATCAGAGTTATACTTACTATTTAATAATTCACCCGATTTACTGCAAAACAGATCTATTTTATCTGCACTTCTTGAAAATAATGCAATACGTTGATGTGACGGTGAATATGCAGAGTATGAATGCCATGCCAGTGCATTGAGTCTTGGCGGAATATTTGATCCAATTGTTTCCAATTCGCCGAATGTGTCAATTACAGTACCTTCTTTATTCATTACTTCAAACCTGGAGTTTGGAGTTACTCCTGCCAAAAAAAACATTTGATCATCTGCATGTATGGAAACGGGTAAGCCAGCGGATTGTATTGTAATGATTTCTCGCTGCTGAACCTCAAAAGAGGAATTGTATGGCACAAGTTTTCTATTCCCTGCATCATAAACATAAAAAAGGGTTTCAGATGATGAAACCACATCACTTGGACTCAGGTAATTCTCAGGACCTCTTCCTTCATCTCCAAATCCACCATAATAAGATACATTCCCGGGTGAGTGAATTTCCAGTACATGCATAGAAGGCCGATTGCTCACATCAGTGATAATCAGATAAGATCCCTGAAAAACAATACCAGCACGGTAAATTGTATTAAAATAATGGTTCACATTATCTAATGGTACAGTTTGAAGTTGTACTGGTTGTGCTTCGGAAAATGGGTTTTGTGCTTTAGACTGCTGAACAAACAGTGAGATAATAAACAGGAATACTATTATTTTCATATTTCATTCTAAACATTTATTCAAAATTATGCTATTAGTTGAGATTGATCAAAATGATCAATCTCATTACAATGTATTAACTTGGATCTTTTAATCTGCACAGACATCTGTTCCTGTACATCCGTCATCGTCGTCGTCATCTGATTTTTCAACATAGTTTATCAACCATTCAGAATGAAAATCACATACTTCACCAAGTTTATATTCACAATCACCTGGCCCCATAAACATAGACATACAAGCATTGTTAATATTGATTGATTCAAACTGATAATCAATTTCCGTGTTAAAGTTAATACTGGCAATTGAAGCCATAATTAATAAAATAATTGTTTTCATTGTGTTATTATTTTAGCATTTAAGGATTGATGTAAATTCAATAAACAATCTTAACAATTAATCAGAATTTACTTCAAATTTTACTTCAATTTTTTCCATTATTAAAATGCCTCTTCCTCCATACCCCGGGGCTTTCACCTGTTCTGTTTTTAAATGTCATAGTGAATGAATGCGGCCGCTCGTAGCCAACAGTATAACCAATATCACTTATCGGGAAATGAATGAGCCGTTTATCCATTAATAACTGCCTGGCAAGCGCTATACGATGATGAGTTATATATTCACCGGGTGTTTTTCCCACCAATCGTCTGAAGCGGCTTGAAAAATTCTTTTGAGGAGTTTTATTGAGCTCCTTAATCACTGTTACGTTGCATTCAGGCAGAAACAGCTTTTTGTTGAGCAGACTCAGGGCCCGGTTTATCTCAATATGCCAGCCATCAGTGGGTTGAGATAAATGCAATTTTTTATACGCCTTGAGCCGCTGTTCGGAAATAATACCTGCCTCAAAGTGTGATAGTGGTTGGTTGGTTGGTTGGTTGGTTGGTTATCTCCATTCTTCTTCATGATGATGTTTTTTCAAGTTGTAGCTGGTGATGACAGGCAGTTTATAATTGATACACCTAAACGCCTGGTAAAACTCTCACAGATATGGATGCACGAACACAGAAAATGTTACACTTTTTTTTAGTGTATTCTATTGATTCTATTATCCTTTTCATTGCAGGACGATTCATACACTATGAAAAATTACCCGAAAATGCATAACACATTTACCATGTGATGCTTTATTATATTTTTGAGAATCTTGAACCTACACCATTTACCTAACCGTAGTCTCTTCATTTATCCAGGCATAGCACTGGCTCAATTCACCGTCTATCGTAAATGAATCTCCATCCTCCCAGTCATTAAAAAACTTATCTTCTGCACTCGGCATTGCTTCAGTGTACGACTCTGCACGATTGTTAGCATTTGATGCGAGTGACGGATCGTGCTCCGCAGCTTTTTCAAGATAATCAACTACCAGCCAATATACGGTTCTGTCTTCACGGCCAAGTACATCTCCACCCGTGCAGTTTGAAATGGTTCGCGCATAGATTGCAGACATCCTCATATAAGCCTCACCATATGTATCATCTATAGCGAGTGCTCTTTGCACATAATCTCTGGCTTCTTCAAACCGGTCGGTCTGTTGATAGGATTCTGCGATTTCGAGTGCAATCTCTTTTCTGTCTGTATCATTCTCTGCAAGCTCTTTTGATTCTTTAAGATAATTGATTGCATCAGCGTAATTTCCATCCGACAAAAGCATATCCGCCACGTATCTTGTATTTTGATAGTTTGGGTTCATCGAATACAACTCTCTGGCTGCTTCTGCTGCTTTTTCAGATTCATTTATTTCATCATACAACCCTATGAGATCCCCAAGCATCTCTTCACGCTCAGCATCCCCTGCTGCTGCCATTCTGGATTCGATGAAATCAATTCTCTCTTCCGGATTTTCAAACAGTGATTCGCGTATTTCAACAATGGCATCCAGCAACTCTATAGATGCATGCTCTTCAAACTGATCCATCATTTCTAAAGCTTTATCTCTTTCACCGGAATTTGCTGTTTCATTCAACAGAACCATAGCAAAAAAACCATCCCCTTCTTCGGCAAATCTCAGATAATCCATTTCATAAAGCTTGTTGTACATTCTATACGCATCTGCCATGGATGCACTCATCCGCTCGTTATTTTCATGATAAAAACGTCCCTGTTTCAGATACCAGTTATAGAGATCGATTTCGTTTTCATCAAATGTATCATGCAGAATATCAAAAACACCCTCTGCTTTTTCCAGGTATGCAGTTGTTTGAGAAGGATCGCTTTCACCTTCTGCTGCCATCAGATATGTGTCAATCATCCGGTCAAATTGTCTCTCTAATGAGAAGTTTTCGTGCCCCTCTATTTCTGTTGGTTTCGCTTCAAGCATCCATTCACCAAAATTTATGGCAAGCTCATAATCTCCGGAACGATAACCATCGAGAAAAACGGAATAGGCTTCAAGTTCTCCCATACCAAAAGGAGGTTCGGATTGGGCATCAGATGTTTCGTTTAAGGCAAAAAAAGTGATAAGTAAAGCAATGAGTATTTTCATAACAATTTTGAAATTTTATAGGATAAATATCATCTTTAAAATGTTAATTAACTGATTTTTAGCAGTTTAAACTATTACCTTATTTTTAATTCATCAAGATAACAGGTACTATTTTTCATATTTTTAAATGATTTTTTATCAATATTGTTCCATGCATTTTAATAAATTCAATATGATATATATAAAATGTATTTAAAAGTTGTTTTTAGTCGATTACATTCGCCCCTACAGGTTGTTGGGTATATTTCGTTCGAAAACCCTCTCTGATTTAAATATTGTTACAAAAAGAAATCCATAATTCTCATCAACATTTAGTAACATCCACTCAATTTATATTTAACTAAAATCTGCCAATATGAAACGAATTCTACTCTTTACGATTGCTCTTTTCATGCCCTTCTGTCTGTATGCTCAGGAGAATGGAAACGACAGCTGGGATGTAACCCAGCACAGAGCTGATTATACCGAAATTAGTTTTGAAACCAGTGAGGGAACCTGGATGAACCTTGATGTGAGCCCCGACGGCCGCGAAATCGTGTTCGATCTGCTTGGGAACATCTATATAATGCCGATAAGCGGCGGTGAAGCTACCGTTATTCGTGAAAGTCTTGCGTATGAAATTCAGCCGCGTTTCAGTCCTGACGGATCAAAAATATCCTTCACAAGTGATGCCGGCGGTGGTGATAACATCTGGGTGATGAACCGTGATGGATCCGATGCCCGCCAGATTACCAATGAAAATTTTCGACTCCTGAACAACGCCTTTTGGGCTCCGGATGGAAATTATCTTATTGCGCGAAAACATTTCACCTCAGCCCGTTCACTCGGAGCCGGTGAAATCTGGATGTATCACATAACAGGCGGTACGGGTATTCAGCTCACCGAACGGCCCAACGACCAGCAGGATAAAGGCCAGCCGTTTGTATCACCGGATGGTAGGTATGTCTA
>SLGA01000308.1 GCA_007123985.1 Balneolaceae bacterium
CTTCTGTTGAATAAAGTGTTCGCACATTTTTAGGCATCACATCATCGAGATAACGAAGGCGTGGTATGCTGATGTCCAGAATTATGGTGTTTGCTCCCATGCCGGCTGCTATTTTTGCAGCATTTACACCAACAATACCGCCGCCAAGAACAATCACATTGGCAGGAGGAACCCCCGGAATACCACCCATCAGAACACCACGTCCACCCGTTGCTTTTTCAAGATATTTAGCCCCTTCCTGGGCAGACATCCGGCCTGCCACTTCACTCATTGGAACGAGAAGCGGAAGGCTTTTGTCGGCTTTTTCTACCGTTTCGTATGCAATTGCGATGCATTTGGAGTCGATTACAGCCTGGGTAAGTGCTTCGCTGGCTGCAAAATGAAAATAGGTGAAGATTATTTGTCCCTCACGCATTCTTGGGTATTCAACTGCAATCGGCTCTTTTACTTTCATGATCATATCAGCCTGCTGCCACAGCTTATCCACATCATTTACGATGGTTGCACCTCTCTCAACATACATTTCATTTGTAAAACCACTGCCTAATCCTGCATCTTTTTCAATCAAAACCTCATGGCCGTTTCGTTTAAGCTGCAATACACCGCCGGGCTGCAAAGATACACGGTTCTCATGAGTTTTTATCTCTTTTGGAACTCCAATAATCATAATATTCTTGTCTTCTGTTATATGGTAAAATTCGGCAGTAAAGGTAGCAAACTTAGCGTTAAAAGGTATGGCTACGGATAAGATTTTTCGGCTTTATCCCAACAATATTGGCTTTGTATCGAATAAAAGAAATGAACTCTTTTTTTTGATTCATTCCTGAAAACCTTATCAATTCACTATCTTCAACTACTTGTCAACAATGCATAAAATCCGTTAAACCCTATGATTGCAAAGGAAATTTTATCAAAGGTCAGAAAGTTAGAGATACGTACAAAAGGCCTGGTTAATAATATTTTTGGGGGCGAATATCAATCCGCTTTTAAAGGCAGAGGAATGGAATTTTCTGAAGTGCGTGAGTATACCTTTGGTGATGACATTCGCCAGATCGACTGGAACGTTACAGCGAGAAATGGGGAACCTTACGTAAAGGTATTTGAGGAAGAGCGTGAACAGACACTTATGTTGTGTGTTGACATATCACCAAGCGGATTTTTCGGTAGCCGATCTCAGACAAAAATGGAACTAGCCATTGAAATATGTGCCGTATTAGCATTTAGTGCTATCAAAAACGGCGATAAAGTGGGTCTTGTTCTGTTCAGTGACCGAATTGAGAAGGTGGTGCCACCAAAAAAAGGCAGAACGCATGTACTTCGCCTCATCCGTGAACTCTACACAACAGAGCCTGGTGGTTCCAATACATCCATAGCTGATGCACTTTCTTACGTGAACAGATTACTGAATCGCAGATCAATTATTATTCTGGCATCCGATTTTCAGGATCAGGAGTTTGAAAAACAACACCGCATAACCGCCCGAAAACACGACCTGGTAAATCTTGTAATTAATGATGAACTCGAAGAAGAGCTTCCTGATATAGGTGTGGTTCCTCTGCTCGATCCAGAAACAGGTGAGCAGACAATTCTTGATACATCAAGCAAAAAAATAAGGGTGGCCTACAAAGAAAATGTTCTCCGGAGAAAGGCCTACTTAAAAGAGTACTTTATGAAGAACAAGATGGACTCTGTGGACGTGTATACCAATAAATCATACATACGCCCTCTGATTAACTTTTTCCAAAGAAGAATCAGCCGATTCTGATTCAATTCATTGCCAGGCCGTCAGTACTGTCAAGATCATCAAGCATTGCATCAAGGCGTTCAACCCTTACAAGAAACTGATCCATATAATCGGGGTTTAAACCTTCCGATGGCGGAAAATCGTACGTAACCGAATTAATGGGTGTATTGTTTTTATAAAGCCTGTAACAGAGGTGGGGACCTGTGGCAAGTCCTGTCTGCCCTACATATCCGATAACCTGACCCTGCTGTACACGCACACCAGGCCTTATTCCGGATGCAAATCGACTCATGTGCAGGTAGGCCGTTCTGTAAACACTATTGTGGCGAATTTGCACAATATTTCCGTTGCCTCCTCTGTTCTGAGCCTCTGTAATTACACCGTCACCTGCAGCTAAAATAGGAGTTCCTGTTGGAGCTGCGTAATCGGTTCCGTAGTGAGGGCGATTTTGGTTCAGAATCGGGTGGCGGCGATTGTGAGAAAACTGAGAGCTGATTCTCGGGTTATAATCAAACGGTACTCTCATCATTGCACGGCGCATGCTGTTTCCTTCAGCATCAAAATACCCGGCCTGATCACCATACTCAAAATAATATGCTCTCCTTACATGGCCACGGTGCTCAAACTCAGCTGCTTTGATGCGCCCTATCCCAACGTATGTATCTTCAACATGCCTGTTTTCGTAAATCGCTTTAAAATTATCCCCCTGCCGTAAACCATAGAAATCAACAGTCCATGCATAGATATTTGCAAGCTCAACAACAAGCCTTTGAGACACACCTTTTGCCTGAATTGCATTTGCCAATGAACTTCTAATGGTTCCGGAAACCGATGCTACTGAAATGGTTTCGGGAATGCTTCCGTTTTCAATCGCAATTTCATCTTCCCAAGAAATTGTAGTGTAATCCGTTGCACTTCGATGCCAAACAAATGTAGTTGCCTGCTCTTCATCATTTGTATACACTCTGTATCGCTGGCCGGGAATCATCCGGTTGAGATTCACTTTACCCCTCGCTTGCTGTTGAATGTTATGAATGGTTTCCGGCCCTACGCCGTGTCGGTTCAAGATTACATAAAGCGATTCATTTCTTCGAATCTGATCTTCCGTTACACTATAATGACTCACATTCATACCGTAGGTATCAAGCGGAGGCAGTTCTGGTATTTCGTGCAACTTCTGTACAGTTACAAGCTCTTCGTCCGGGTAGGTTTTTTCACTTTTACCAAATGTTGTGAGTGCAATAATTAGAAGTGTTAAAAGCAGACCTATTCCGAGAAGTTTTTTAAGCATGAGATATGGAATTTTTGAAATAAATTTTTCTGCAGATGGATTAGTCGGAAAAATAGTGCAAAACGCACTTTAATCATAATCAAAAACGGTATCACAACAAGAAAACTGAATAAATATTCGTTCACGCATTTTGTATATTTCACGTTGCCTTTTTTTTGAGATTACTTTTACAAAATAAAATAACTCAGGTTTGATAGAACGTCTTTTAATTTCTGTGATCTTGCTGTTTATGCTTTCGGTTTGCGGGTTTGCACAAACAGTACATACCTATGTGGACAGAGACTCTGTGCGAGTTGGAGATATTGTGACATATACTATTGTTTTTGATGGCGAATATAGTGCCGTCTCCTACCCGGATGCTTCCGCATTTGATGAAGATTTTGAACTTATCTCGAGACAGCGTTTCCAGCTAAGTGAGCGGAGAGACAGTCTCGTTTTTCAACTGCAAATATTCGCTGTGGATGATATAACCATCGGGCGAAAAGCAATACAGATTCAACGTGCTCAAGGTGATACAACTGTTTACACAACGCCCGTACCGCTGTTTTTTAAAACCATACTTGCCGGTGATGATGAAGAGTTCCGTCCATTCAAACCCATTTTCGACTTTGCCCGAGTTTGGTGGCCTTACCTCCTGTTGCTTCTTATAGCGGCTGCAGTGGCCTACTATTTTTACAACAGGCACAAAAACAGAGAACCAGAAACGGTGGAAGAACCTGTCCCCGTTGAGCCTCCAAAACCATTCGAAAACCCTCTGATGATCTTAAAAAATACCATTTCAAAACTTGGCAACTTTACAGCACTGCAATCTCGAGAGGATTACGAACAATTTTACGTTGCAATTGGCGATGCCATTAGACTCTATCTAAAAAAAGTTTACAAATTCCCTGCTCTTGAAATGACAACCCGCGAAATTAACCTTCAACTACAAAAAGACCTCGCGCCAACTGAAATTATAACCATAACACGATCTGTTTTAAATGAGGCAGACATCGTAAAATTTGCAAACTTTCAGCCTTCAAATGAACAGGCAAAACAGGCGCATAATAAAGCTATGGAGTTTATAAAAACAGCAGAGATTGTCCATCGTGATCAAATTCGATATATGAAATATCAATATGATATTGAGCACGGTTTGGTTGGCAAACATAAAATCACGGAAAAAAAGGTAAACGCATAACATTATGACCTGGGCAAACCCTGAATTTCTTTGGTTTTTATTGCTTTTGCCGCTTTTTTTGGTGTACCGGTTTTGGATCTATTTCTCAAAAAAAAATGCTGCAATCACATTTTCTTCCGCAGTTTCTTTGGCTAATCTGCCCGGTAATTACAGGGCATACCTCGTTTGGGGAACACCTGTTTTGTACTCGCTTGCTTTCACTTTTTTAACACTCGCACTTGCCCGCCCGCAGTTGCAAAATACCACTGTAGAACGTTCTTCTGAAGGAATCGATATCATGATTAGTATTGATATTTCATCATCCATGCTGGCAGAAGATTTACAACCTAACCGGCTGATTGCAGCAAAAGACGTAGCTTCCGATTTTATTTCGCAGCGCACCACAGACAGAATTGGTATTAATGTATTTGCAAGAGAGAGTTTTACGGTGGTTCCGCCAACACTTGATCATAATCTTGTGCAAAATATGCTCGAAACCGTAGATCTTGGCATGGTGCGCGACGGAACTGCAATAGGCATGGGAATTGCATCTTCTATCAATCGCCTGCGAAACAGTGATGCAGAGAGCCGAATTATTATCATGCTTACAGACGGAATGAATAATGCCGGTGAAATTGACCCGATTACTGCAGGTGAAATGGCTGCTGCACTGGGAATTCGGGTCTACACCATGGGTATTGGAACCCGCGGAACCGCACCCTACCCTGTTGACGATCCCATATTTGGCCGGCGTTATCAAAATGTTCAGGTGAATATCGACGAAGATATGCTGATACAGGTAGCCGAACTTACTGGCGGGCAATACTGGCGCGCAACCGATCTTGATGAACTCATTGAAGTTTATCGTGAAATTGACCGGCTCGAGCAGAGCGAAGTAGATGAAATAATCTATGTAGACTATCAGGATCGCTACCCGAACTATCTGTTTGCAGGGCTTGTTTTTCTGCTTCTTGCATTCTTAAATGAACGGATATTTGCCCGTTCTCCCGTTTTTCATCTCTAATATCACTGCTTTTTTAGCTTTTTATGATTCAAAAGATCACATCGGCCCTTCGAAATGCTGTTTCCACTGAAAAATTGGTTTCGGCTTTACAAAATAATCAAAAAGTACACCTAAAAGGTTTTGTGGGTTCATCCCCCGCCCTGCTTCTGGCTGAGTTCTATCGGAAAGGAAATACATTTCTATATATCACTCCCGAGTTCGAAAAAGCTGTTTCTATAGCATCCGATTTTGAACAGCTGGGTTGCGAAGAGGTTTATCTTTTCCCTCCCACCCGAACAAAACCGTACGATCAGGAGAAAATTGCGGATATGTCGGTTATGGTACAGCGATCGGAAGTTCTCGAAAAGCTGAACGATGGCAAAGCATCGATCATTGTTGCCTCAGCTGATGCCATCACAGAAAAACTTGTTCCCGCTGAGGAGTTTTACAGATCATCGATTGAATTGAAGAAAGGCCAGTCCGTAGATCCAAATAGTCTTGCAGAGCAACTCACAGATCAAGGATATAAATCAACAAAATTTGTGGATGAGCCAGGCGAGTTTGCCATAAGAGGCGGTATATTTGATGTGTTCCCGTTTTCCGGTGAATATCCCGTTAGGCTTGAATTTTTCGGTGACGAAATAGAATCGATACGTGAGTTTGATCCGGATTCGCAGCGATCCATTGCATTTCTGTCTGAAACACGGCTTGTACCGAATGCCGGGCATTCAGAAAATGGAAAAAAAGAGAGTATTGTTGCCTATATGCCCGATTTTACAACAATTGTGGCAGATAATTCCGACCTGATTCAATCGCAAATTGAACAGTTTTTTCTGGAAGCTGAAGAGAAATATGCCTCACTTGACGACAACGGGCAAAAAGAACCCTCTTTTCATTATTTAAAGGCACAGGAGTGGGATGAAGCGATCAATCGGTTTGGTGTCATTACACTGGGAAGTTTCAATACTTCTGTAAAAGCGGATTTTCAGGAATCTGTAAACATGCTTCCTCACCCCTCTCTGAACGGAAGTTTCAAAATGCTTCGTGATTTTATCAAGGATCAGACAGAGAAAGGAATTCAAACGCTCATTTTAACAGATCATATCACTCAAAAAGAGCGCTTTGAAGAACTTCTGGGTGACACCTCAGAAAGTTTTCAATATTCCATCGCTATTCAAACATTGCACGAAGGGTTTTTATTACCCGGCGAATCGGTTGCTTTACTCACAGATCACCAGATATTTAACCGATACCACCGGCCAAAAATTAAACGAAAACAAGTGCGGGGCGGTATCTCTTTTAAGGAACTGAAAGAGCTGAACATCGGAGATTATGTTGTTCATGTTGATTACGGTATCGGCAAATTCGCCGGGTTTAAGAAAATTGAAGTTCGCGGAAGTATCCAGGAAGCCGCTGTTGTACGATACAAGGAAGATTCCATACTCTATGTGAATGTTTCGAGTCTTCATAAGCTTCAGAAATACTCGGGTAAGGAAGGCAAAGAACCCCGAATAACAAAACTTGGATCAGGCGAATGGGCACGAAAAAAAGCCTCTACAAAGAAAAAAGTTAAAGATATTGCCAAAGATCTGATTGAACTTTATGCCAAACGAAAAGCACAATCTGCGTTTCAGTTCTCACCGGATAACTCCTGGCAAACCGAAATGGAAGCCCGTTTTGAATATGAAGAGACACCCGACCAGTTATCGGCCATTCTGGCTGTAAAGAGTGATATGGAATCATCTCAGCCAATGGACAGGCTGGTTTGCGGAGATGTTGGTTTCGGAAAAACTGAAGTTGCCGTGAGAGCTGCTTTTAAAGCGGTTATGGATCAAAAACAGGCAGCTATTCTTGTGCCAACCACCATACTCGCAGATCAACATTATAAAACGTTCTCTGAGCGGATGAAAGATTTCCCCGTGAATGTTGAGGTTATTTCGAGATTCAAAACCAAAGCAGAACAAAAACAGGTTATTGAAAACCTGAAAGCAGGAAAAATTGATATTCTTATCGGTACGCACCGCATTATTTCAAAAGATGTGGCATTCAAGAATCTGGGGCTACTGGTTATTGATGAAGAGCAGCGTTTTGGTGTAGCAGTAAAAGAGAAGCTGAAAGCATTCCGTGCCACAGTTGATGTACTTACACTAACAGCAACTCCCATACCCCGCACACTTCAATTTTCGCTGATGGGTGCCCGAGATCTGAGCATCATTAACACACCACCGCCAAACCGCCAGCCAGTTTACACAGAAATTCACAGTTTCGATTCAAACCTGATCCGTGATGCAATTATACAGGAAACTTCGCGGGGCGGGCAGGTCTTTTTTATTCATAACCGGGTAAAAACTATAGATGAAATCACATCAATGATCAATGAGCTTGTACCAGATATCAGGGTACGCCATGCACACGGGCAGATGCAGCCTGCACGGCTCGAGAAGATCATCAGTGATTTTTACCATAATAAATATGACGTGCTCGTTTCAACCAACATCGTTGAAAACGGAATTGATATCTCGAACGCGAATACTATTATCATTAACAATGCCAACCATTTTGGCCTTTCTGAGCTTCATCAGCTACGGGGAAGGGTTGGCCGCTCAAACCGAAAAGCATTCTGTTATTTGATTACCCCTCAAATCAGTAATCTGACAACGGAAGCCCGTAAACGACTCACAGCACTTGAGGAATACTCCGACCTTGGTTCCGGGTTTAATATTGCCATGCGTGATCTGGATATTCGCGGAGCAGGGGACATTTTAGGTGCCGAGCAAAGCGGTTACATTTCTGATATTGGTTTTGAGCTCTATACAAAAATTTTAAACGATGCAGTTCGGGAGCTTAAAGAGACAGAGTACAGTTCGCTGTTTAGCTCTGAGCCCTCCGAAATAGATCTTCCGGAAACATCTGTTGAGTTTGATCTATCTGCATATCTGGATAATTCCTATGTTCAGGATAGTGTTGAACGGCTGAATTTATACCGAAAATTGTCGGAAGCATCTTCTCTCGAACAAATTGAAGAGTGGCAAAATGAGCTCACCGATCGCTTCGGAAAACTACCGGAAAGTGGTGAGAACCTTGTTAAGGCTGCAAAACTTAAACTGTTTGGATCGAAATTGTTTTTAACAAAAGTAACCGTTCGGTCGAACCGAGCCTGGCTGGTTTGTCCGAAAAATGACGCTAATGTGAGTTCATTCTTCTACGATGGCGGGTTTTTCCAAAAGATTCTCCATCAAATTCAGGCGGATACCAACCATCCGTACCAGGTTGTGCAAAAAGATGATGTTGTAACATTTGTTATTAAGAATCTGAAGAATATTAATGAAGCAACAGAATATCTTCAGAGCCTGCACAGACAAATTTCTGAAGAAGATGAGGTTACTGTATGATCATTTCGGTATCGGAAGCTGCTGTTATCATCAAAAAAGGTGATTTGATTGCCATTCCCACCGAAACGGTTTACGGTCTTGCTGCTGATGCGTTTAATGTGGAAGCCGTAAAAAAAACCTTCGAAATAAAAGGGCGTCCGGCAGATAACCCACTGATTGTTCATATCAGTAGTGCTGATCAACTAAAATTGATACTTAAAACCTTCGATCCGGTTATTAAGAATTTATCGCAAACTTTCTGGCCTGGCCCACTAACCCTGGTAGCAGAAAAAAAAAGCTCTGTCCCTGATATTGTAACAGGAGGATTAAGCTCCGTTGCCGTCCGAATGCCCGATCACCCTCGTACACGTGCGTTAATTGAAAAGACCGGCCCGTTAACAGCTCCAAGTGCAAACAGATCCGGATCACCGAGTGCTACGCGTCCCGCACATATTGAAGATGATTTTGGAGTTTCATTTCCCGTACTTAAAGGCAAGCACCCATCACTTGGTATTGAATCTACTGTGATCGATACGAGACAACTACCGCTGACCATTCTGAGGCCGGGAGCAATTACCGCCGAGATGATTGAAGCTAAAACAGGATTAAAGGTTCAAACAGCCGAAAAA
>SLGA01000073.1 GCA_007123985.1 Balneolaceae bacterium
CAGGGCGTCTTTAAGTACCAGGTAAGATTCAATCAGCCCGGCGAACTCCGATTCAAAGTCACCTGAATTGTGATCATGCCCCTGGACAAACAGGGTTCCGAGAGAAATAAAGAAAAAGAGTGATGCTGTGATTATAGTTTTTATCATGGCTTGTTTGCTTTAAAATTTTGTTGATTTAGTATTTTGGCTTTGAAATCGCCAGCAGTGCTGATGGAATACGTCACGGTGCAGAGCACAGAACGAGAAATCTCACGACTCCGAACTCAAGACTCACGATTAATTTTCTAGCCTCTCAATCACCTCCCCGCACATTAGCATCGTTTCGGGCAGATAGGGGTTTTGGATCTGTTCTTCACTGCTGAGCCAATATCCACCTTCATCATCAAAGGCCATCGGGCAGTACTGGTGATAAACAACGCCTTCGATTCCGAAGGATTTAACAGCTTGAACCAGCAGGTCAGAAACGTAGCGAAACTGAGACCGTATTTCTTCAATATCGCCGGTATTGGCCATCGGGCGCAGGTGGCCCAGCAGGTTGCTGTAGCTCTCCATCCAGGCGACATGGGCGTCACCCTGGTTGCGGTGCTCACCAATAGACTCAAGCTCACTTTTCAGACCGGCTGACAATCGGGATGCTTCATCAAAATCAGACTCAACCAGTGCATCTTTCAATTCGAGATACACACGAACCATCTCTGTGAATTCAGACCTGAAATCATCGGAGACACCCTCACTGAGATCTTCGAATTCAATTGTGCGGTCCTCACGCTCACCATGCTGATGCCCGGCAGGAACGGCACCGGTTCCGGGCTGACGATTCATCATACTAAAACGGTCGGCGAGCTGCATTTCGCTGTCGATACGGAAAGCACCGTGGAACACCACCTGCTCATCGCCGCTGAGCCCATCTTCAACTACATAGTAATCACCTGCACGCTGCCCAAGCTCAACTTCGTGTACGCGGAATTGAGGAACATCACCGGATTCATCTTTTACATAGACAAGAGAACGGGGGCCGGTCCACAATACTGCCGATACAGGAACCATCAGTTTTTCTTCCCGGCCGCTGCTTTGCAGTGTCCCGGTCACCAGCATATCGGGACGCAGGCGATGATCACTATTGGCGATATCCGCCCGGATACGGATGGTGCGGCTTTGCGGGTTAAAGGTTGGGTCGATAAAATCTACCGAAGCCTCGTAGGTTCTGCCGGGATTTGAGCGTGTGCGGAATTCGATGGTGTCACCCACAGAGATCCACTCAAAGTCTTCTTCATAGGCTTCAAGGGTAACCCACAGATGGTCCAGATTGGCCACTTCATAAATTACGGCTCCCTCCAACACGTGCTGGTCGTCTACCACATTTCGCACCATCACAAATCCATCAACCGGTGAGAGAATTTCCATGTGTGTCTGTATTTCTCCCCGCTCGATAATTCCCTGAATCTGTTCATCGGTGAACTCCCAAAGCCTGAACTTTCTCACGGCCGACTCATACATGCCCGGATTTCGATCCCTGTTGCGATACGCCTCCAGCAGCTCCCGCTGGCTGCTGACCACTTCCTGCGAATAAATGGTGGCCATCACTTCGCCCTGCCGGATGGGAGCACCGGTAAAATCGATCTTTACATCGTGAATACGACCCTCAAAGTGAGCCGTTACGTAGCTGATGCGCCGCTCATCCACGGCAATTCGGCCCGGAAGAGTAATCTCTTTCTGAGGAACACCCCGGATCACCGGCGTAGTCTGGATATTGGCAAGCTGTATGGCTGCCTCGGTCATCACCATGGTGAAGTCGTCTTCCCGTTCTTCCGATGAAGCCGGTATCAGATCCATACCGCAAATAGGGCAGGAACCCGGCTCATCGCTTCGAACGGAAGGGTGCATGGAGCAGGTCCACACCTCTTCGCCGTTTTCTGTGGTCATTTCGTGATCGTGTGCGTTATGCTCGCCGTGATCGTGCGAACCGCCAAAAATCAGCCAGCCGAGAATAATACCCCCCAGCAGGATAGTGGCGTAAGTGAGGATTTGTGTTTTTGTAGTGTTCATTTTGATATTGGATTATTCATAAAATTTGGCATCGATTCTCCCCTCTTTTTTCAAGGAGGGGCCGGGGGTGGTTGGATTCGAGTGATTAGCCCTTTGGTCTACCTCCCCTGTCCCCTCCTTACACAGGAGGGGAACTCCTCAATTGGTTCATCAATAGTTTGAAATTCATTGCCTTTCCACTCCAATCAAGCTTTCAATTCGTGCAACGGCCTTGTTTTGCTTCACAACCGCCTCTACGCGCTCAAACTCAAGTTCGAGCAATTCGCGCTGAATTTGCAGCAGCTCGTCGAAGCGGGCACTGCCGGTGGCGTACTCTTCACTGAGGATTCGCAATGCCTGTTCGGCACGTGGTACAAGCTCTTCAGTTAGCAGCTTCACCGACCTCTCGGAACTTCTGATCTCTTCGAGAGCTGATTGCAGATCGGTCATGAGCCGGTTTTCGGTCTGCTCTAACTGAAGATCGAGGGACCGGATTCGATAATCTGCCTGGCGCTTCTGAGAGTCATAGCGAGAACGGAATAGGGGAAAACGCACGGTTGCCATACCAATAATACTCTCCCTCGAATCGGGAAACATTGACATCGGGCCGAAATCGCGGCCCATTACCTCTATACCAATCCCGAAGCCGGGCCGTCCATCCAGTTGTGCAAGACGTCGCTGTTTTTCGGCACCTGTCCGTTCGGCTGCTATGCCATCAAACTGCGGGTTATACTGTCTGATAAGATTGCCGATCTCATCTTCCGACCAGGCCACCGGCCGGATAAGTACTTCACTTGAGGTTTCTACATTTGCCATTGCATCCCTGTTCAACAGTGCATTGAAACGGGCTTTCATCGGATTCAGCTGATCTTCCATATCTGCAATTCTTGTTTTGAGCCGCTGCTCCTCCATCTGGATGCGAAGGATATCGGCCTGGCCTGCTCTCCCGGTTTCGTACCGTACTTCAACCAGTTTTTCGAGATCCCGGACCAGTTCAAGGGTCTCTTCCGTGATACGGATCTGCTCACGAATCTCCGCGATGTCGAACCATGTGAGCTGCACATCCCTCAGTATCTCAAGCTGACGGCTGCTGACCCGCGAGCGGTTCACTTCAACCGATGATCGCTGCAGATCGCGCCGGGCTTCCAGCGATCCGAACCACGGAAACATCTGCATGGCGGAAACTGAGAATCGTCCCAGATAGGAGTCGTACATCATCGGGTTAAAATCGTACGCCAACGTAACCTCTGGGTCCATCAAAACACCTGCTTCCCGAACCCGCTCGCGATCCGCCTCCACCATCGCCCGCATCGACTGCAGCTCGGGGTTATTCTCGATGGCAAGTTGGAGGTACTCTTCAAGTTGCGGATAAGTCTCCCCTTGCGCTAGTAAAGTGGAAAGCAGAGGAGATACCATTAGAAATAAGAACAATGTAATGGCGACTGAAAATCCCCGCTGGCGTGGCAGAGGGATGACCCGTGAGGGCACTTTCCCTGATTCATAATCCGGGGTCAGATCAATGTTTCGAGAGTCATCCCCCCAGATTGACCGCTCAACGCGTCCAATCATCCCCCCTTCAAAGGGGGATTCTTTTTTCTCAATACTCATATCTCTTCCTCCATTTCATTCAAATTTCTCAACCCATACTCCTTCCAGATTGCATAGAGCAGAGGTGTAAGGAGCAGGCTAAACAACAGGGCAAACATTCCGCCAAAGGCAGGTATCGCCATTGGGATCATAATCTCGGAACCTTTGCCGGCTGATGACAGAATCGGCAGCAAGGCAAGCATGGTGGTACCGGTTGTCATCAGGCAGGGGCGGACCCTTCGCTGGGCCGCATCAATCACGGTTTCGATGATCGATTCGCCGGTTTGCGGATTTCGTTTTTCAAACATTTGTTCGAGATAGGTGCTCATGATCACACCGTCGTCCACCGCGATGCCGAACAGAGCAAGAAATCCGACCCAGACCGCTACACTCAGATTTATCACACCCATCTGCAGAAACTCCCGGAACTCCATTCCAAACAGGCTGAAGTTGAGGAACCAGCTTTCGCCGTAGAGCCAGAGCATCACAAATCCACCTGCCCAAACCAGGGCTATGCTCGTAAAAATGATTGTGGTGACGGGAACCGATCTGAACTGGAAGTAGATCAGAAGAAAGATGATGGCAAGCGTGATCGGCAGTACCACCGAAAGCCGCTGCGCTGCCCGCTGCTGATTCTGAAACTCGCCTTCAAACAGGTAATCAATCCCGTCGGGAACCGTAAGGCTGCCTTCGCGAATTTGGCGATTAAGCTCATCACGTACATTGTTCACAACCTCAATCGGTGCAAAATCCCCCTGGCGATCGAAAATCACATAGGAGTTCAGGAACGTGTTTTCACTGCGGATGCTCATCGGGCCATTTTCAAAACGAATCTCAGCCAGTTGCCCGAGCGGTATCTGTGATCCGTCGGGTGCCGGTACAAGCACCCTGGCCATCGCTTCCGGGCTGTCTCTGTACTCACGCGCATAACGTACCCGAAGCGGATAGCGCTCGCGGCCCTCCACTGTCATGCCAACAATTTCTCCGCCAATTGCAGTACTGATTACCCGTTGCACATCACGAATGGTGAGTCCGTGGCGGGCAATTTCACGGCGGTCGATGTCAATTTCGATGTAGGGCTTGCCCACTACCCGGTCGGCAAAGACAGATGCCGGGCGCACACCCTCCACTTCTCGCAGTATCGGCTCGAGGGATGAGGCAAATTCATCGATGGTTTCAAGATCCGGGCCGTTGATGCGGATCCCCATGTTGGCGCGCATACCGGTCTGTAGCATCACCAGCCGTGCCTCGATAGGATGCAGTTTAGGTGCGGATGTTACTCCGGGGATGTCGGCAGCATGAAGGATTTCAGTCCAGATATCATCGGGAGTTTGAATGTTATCCCGCCACTGCCTGTAAAAACTTCCGCGCCGGTCAGGGATGAGCTCACCACTGTCATCACGCACAAATTCACCGTTTTCAGTTTGGAACCGGATTCGCCTGCCGCGATCGTCCGTGATGTATTCACTGTGATAGGTGATCACGGTTTCGAACATCGAAAGAGGGGCGGGGTCGAGGGGCGATTCCACCCTGCCGATTTTGCCTACCACATCCTTTACTTCGGGCACGGAAGCAATCCGCATATCCATCTGCCGCATCATTTCGATCGATTCCTCCACTCCGGCATGCGGCATGGTGGTGGGCATCAGCAGAAATGAACCCTCGTCCAGCGTGGGCATGAACTCCTGCCCAAGACCGGGAAAGCGACTCTCCATCGCACTCCATAATCGGGTATCCTCAACCTGAAGGCCAACCGTGTTGAATGTTTTTTGAACCGGACTGAATACCGACCCGAAACCCCGCCAGCTCATCAGTCCGATCAAGAAAATGAGTACCGGAATCGAAAGGAATAGCATTCGATTATTCAGCACCCATCGCAGTATTTCCCGGTAATACGTCATATATAGCCAAAACAGCCCGAAGAGCAGTACGATGCCGACAAGGATAAAAATCAGGCTGAGAGATATGGGGTTCTCAGCGCCAAGCGGCAGCCAGTTTGCAGCCAGAAGCCAGGCAACTGTAAGAATCACAATGGCATTGTTTACCCACGGAGCCCGGGGCCTGTACTCTTGAAGGTTGATTGCCACAATATTGTTGATGCCGAGCGCCATCAGGGCGAGTCCGGCGATGCCCATCCAGGTGAATGCCACATAGATTCCGAACAAAATCAGTGCGCCGTTCCAGATCCATTTCCATCGGCGGCTCCCGATTTTTTGGGAGAAAAGCCAGTGTGCAAAAGCGGGAATGATAGTGAGTACAATGAGCAGTGCGGCAAGCAGGATAAATGTTTTTGTAAATGCCAGCGGGCCAAATAGTTTCCCCTCCTGTGCTTCGAGCATGAATACCGGGAGGAAACTTACAATGGTTGTGGTGAGTGCGGTAACCACAGCCGGACTGACCTCCGCTGTAGCTTCATAGATGACATCAAGAAGGTTTTCCCCCTCTCTTTCCCTCATGTGCTGAAGCATGTTTTCGGTGAGCACAATGCCCATATCAACCACGGTACCAATGGAGATGGCGATACCGGCAAGGGCCACCACGTTGGCGTCGATGCCTACATACCTCATCAGGATAAAACTCATCAGCACGGCCAGCGGCAGCAGGGCAGCGATAATAAAGGAGGTTCGCAGGTGCATCACCATAATGATGATGACCAGAATGGTGATCAGAATCTGAAGCGAAAGTGCCTCTTCAAGCGTGCCAAGCGTTTCAAAAATCAGTCCGCTCCGATCGTAGAACGGCACAATTTTCACTTGTGAAATGGTTCCGTCAGCGAGTTCTTTGGTGGGCAGGCCGCTTGAGATTCGTTCGATTTCTTCTTTAACGTTGTGAATCACCTCCAGCGGGTTCTCGCCAAACCGGGCCACAATTACCCCGCCAACCGCTTCGGCACCGGCTTTGTCGAGAACGCCCCGCCGCTGGGCCGGACCGAGGACAACATGGGCCACATCACGGATTCGTACCGGTGTATTGTCAATTACCGTTATCACACTCTCCTCGATGTCCTCCAACGATTTGATGTAACCGAGGCCGCGTACAAGATATTCAGCCCGGTTCATCTCGATGGTGCGGGCACCAACATCAAGGTTGGAGCTCCGTACCGCATCCGCAATCTGCGTGACCGTAATACCAGATTCCCTCATAGCCACCGGATCGATATCCACCTGGTACTCCTTTACGTGCCCGCCGATACTGGCCACTTCGGCCACGCCGCTAACCCCTGAAAGCGCCAGCCTCACCTGAAAATCCTGGATGGATCGGAGTTCGTGTGGATCCCAGCCTCCCGTCGGGTTGCCGTCAGAATCGTACCCTTCAAGGGTGTACCAGAAAATCTGACCCAGTGCTGTGGCGTCGGGGCCGAGTGATGGCTGTACGTCTTCCGGGAGTGTACCTGCAGGCAGTGCATTTAATTTTTCGAGTATGCGCGCTCGGCTCCAGTAGAACTCCACATCCTCTTCAAAAATGATATTCACAGATGAAAAACCTAACATAGAGTTGCTGCGAACGGTACGTACTCCGGGCAATCCCAAGAGCTGTGTTGTAAGCGGATAGGTGATTTGATCTTCGATATCCTGCGGAGAGCGCCCGGGCCATTCGGTGAAGACAATCTGCTGATTTTCACCGATGTCGGGAATGGCGTCCACCGGTACAGGATCGCGCGGCAGAAAATCGATATCCCAGTCGAACGGCGCCGTGGCAATACCCCACCCGGCCAGCGCCAGGAAGAGCAGCAGGGCGAGGAGTTTGTTTTCGAGGAAAAATTTTATGATTGAATTTGTCATGAGAGGTTAGTCTTGAGTCGTGAGGGACCTCAGTATGGGATTGACATTTGTTTTGGCTTCTTAATTGGATAAGGAAAGGGTGAAAAAGCTCCCCTCTTGAAATAATATCTGATTACTGGATCAAAGAGCCTTCAAACGCCTTTAGATCACTTTTTTAATCACCAAATATTGTACTGAGAGGGTCCTTCTTTCATCCTACCCTATAAATAGAGAAATGCTAATTCAGAAAAGTATCGTAGAGTATCCAGAGAGGCGGGTCGTATTCACCGATTCGGATTTGCTGATCAGATGGTATCGATTCGGCGGATGTGAAAAAGGGTGAGAGATCACCGGTTTGGGAAAGTGTAATTTCTGTGTCTTTGGAGACAGGCAGCCACTCTTCGTCGCCGAGCTGGCTCTGACCTATATTGCAGGCACAGATGAAACCCCAGTCACAATCGTGATGTTGATGGGTGTCGGTTTCAGCTGGCTTCTCTTTAGATTCCGATTCGCAGCAGCTGTTTTCAGTGGCCACTTCCGTTGATGCACTCTTCATGTCCATCATGCAGAAGTCTACAAGTTGTTTTGCGTGCAGACCGGAAGGAATCAAAAAAGCCATCAGCAACAAAAGTGCCGTAGCTTTAGAAAATCGCTGATATGTGTGAGAATAATTTTTCACAAGTTGAGAATACAAAGTCTTTGAATGAAACCCATCTAATCCAAAAATATTACACAAGTTGATCTATTTTTCCAACAAACCAATTAAATGGGGATATATTTCCTGAGCCCAAAGCTCATAACCTGCTTCATGGGGATGCAGAAAATCGGGCATGATCTCTTCAGGCAACTCTCCTTCATCATTCAGGAAAATGTGATTGATATTTAAAAATGAAACTCTTTCATAGTCACTCAGTCTCTCTATTCTTTGATTGATCTGTTCATTCAGCACACGCAACTCATCATCGGGCGAGGCTCCACGCGGGAAAATTGCCAGCAACAGTATTTGTGTATCCGGCAGCTTTTCGACCATGGTGTCAACAATCAACTTAACCCCTTTTGCTGTACAATCAGGATCATCCTGCCGGTGCCCTGTGTTGTTGGTGCCAATCATTAGCATTGCCACTTTGGGGTTTATTCCATCAATCTCACCATGCTGAAATCGCCACAACACATTTTCGGTTCTGTCGCCGCTGTAACCAATGTTGTACGTATTAAAATCTCCAAAATATCGATTCCAAACATCCTTTCCTGTTGTTTCCCATCCATGGGTGATAGAGTCTCCCACAAGTAGAATATCAGCCTCTTCTCTCCGCTCTTCCTGCAACTTTTCTTCATGGCGCGGCATCCACCACTCAATTGCCCATGATTCTTCAAGTGGTGCGGGTTTTAGAGCAGAGTGATTTTCAGAACAAATGTTACTACTACCCAATTTAGGTATTTGTACCGAGCCGGATAATACTTGTGTTAATCCGATGATTGCGAATATAAGATATTGATATAACATAGCCTTACTGATGGATTCATTGAATTATTCTCAAAACTAATTTTAGATAATTTTATCTAATATAGGGGATCTCCCCATGCCCATAACAGGATTTTACATTAGGGGTTTTAATAACTCAGGTCAATAAGTTTTTGACGTTGATTAAATCAAAAAAAACAACACGAATATTTAACTAATTGATAAACTTATGAAGACAATAAAATTACTTATAGCCGGTCTTGTCTTGACTATGGGGTTTGCAATAACCCCTGCAGAAGCACAAAAACCTGATTATGACAGAAAAGGTATTGAAATTGGA
>SLGA01000320.1 GCA_007123985.1 Balneolaceae bacterium
AACAAAAAAAAAAAAAAAAAATGCATCCCAAGATACAAGAAACCAACCGAAACAGAACAAAGCTAACCAGAAACCGTTTGCCCAAACCTGATACCCATCTCTTCGTTTTTGTAAGTGTAGCGGAATATTCTGTTTGATTGAATCTGTAATTCCTAACACTCGTTTATTCCGTGTAAGCAGGCTCCCGCTTGTAAAAAAAAGAATAACTGCTGCTGTGAGTACCCATCCGCCAAATCCCAATACGATGGTACCAAGAATAATTACTGCTTTTGTGGCATCGAGTGTTATCCAGTTACCAAAAAAAGTGATGAAAGCGATGAAAACGGCTAAAGACAATCCGATTAAAATCATGGCATGATCGTTCATTCCGGCCTCCAAAATGAACAGATAGATCACAATAAATCCGAAAAAGTAGTTAATCAGCCGATACACAATTCAGTTAGGATGATGCAGTTGAGGATTCTTCTAATTTGTGATCTTTTTTAAGAATTGCAACAATTACAACTATATATCCTGCAAGTATTACAATGGGAGAGATATAGAGTGAAACAAACCCATCTACCTTGTTCTCTAATCGCATAACCGTAAATCCAACTATAACCATTAATACACCGAGCCCCAGCAACTTGTAGTTCAGGGCAGAGAATAACATAGGTTTATTTTCTTTTGCCTTACGGCCTCTTTTTTTCTGCTGGGGCATCTGTATGAATGGTTAAATATATGTTTATTGCTTGAATTCGAATGCTTAAGTTATTCAATTATCTGAAAAACAGAAAAGTTAACCACCGCGATTTTATAAAATTTGATGAATATCGTATTAGCATCCTCAAGCCCAAGACGAGCAAAACTTCTCAACCAAATTAATTTAACGTTTTCAGTAGATTCTTCCGATGTTGAAGAAATTACCAAAGGAATCACAGAACCCACAGATATTGTAGAGTATCTGGCACAACTAAAAGGAACCGACGTAGCAGCCAGGCATAAAAACGCACTCCTCATCGCAGCAGATACAATTGTATGTTTCAATGAGAAAATTCTTGGAAAACCGATAGATAAAGTAGATGCTCACAAAATATTAAGAACTCTCAGTGGCAATACCCATCAGGTTTACACCGGTGTGTTTATTTGTCTTATTAACCCGAAGGGCAATATTTCAAAAGAAATTTCATTTACTGAAAGAACCAATGTTACATTTGCTGCGTTAAGTGACGAAGAGATCTCACATTATATCTCAACCGGAAGCCCGATGGATAAAGCAGGTGCGTACGGCATCCAGGACGATCTTGGATCCCTATATGTTGAACGTATTGATGGCGACTATTACAATGTAGTTGGTTTTCCGATCCACTCATTTTATAAACAGCTTAAAATGCACTTTACCGAAATTCACAAAACCCTTTTCTTCTGATAGATGAAAGTAGTAATTGCCTTTATTTTTTCGATATCCATCTTGCTGTTTCATGCTTTTCAGGTTGATGCACAGGTTCATCAATATCAGCGGGCAAATAATTTACTACAACAACAAAACTATGAGGAAGCCTTGCCTCTGTTCCGATCTTTATATGAAGAAAATCCACGTTCATTTGTATTTTTTGACGGCTATACCGAGAGTTTAATTAATCTTAGAAAGTTTGACGAAGCTGAAGAAATTGCACGACGGCAAATCAACGATCAGCGATTTGTACTTCAGTCATCAATCAGGCTGGCGGAAATTCTTCACCTGCGAGGAGATCGTGAAGAAGCCCGTGATATTTGGCGGGGACAAGCTGCCGAGAATATGGGCAATATTCAGGCTTATTATGCCATTGGCTCTTCCATGCTCAATCGCCAGGAGTATGATGAGGCCATTGCTCTTTATAAATCAGCCCGGGAGTTGTCCAGTGACAATACACTCTTTTTGAATGAACTTGCCAATACCTATATGCAGGCAGGGCGTTTTGAAGAATCTGTAAATCAGTACTATCAGCTCATTATCGAATCGCCTGACCAAATGAGCCTGGTTCAGCAGCGATTTTTGAGGATGCGGGATGACAATCTTTACCAGATAGCAGCTTTTGAACTTGAAGATCAGCTGCTTGAACTTGAAACATCTCACAGAGCGTATTCACCTCTGTATCAGTTACTCATTTGGCTGCTGATGGAAACCGAAGAGTACAATCGTGCGTTTGTGATGGCCCGCCAGTACGAAAATCAAACCAGTTATACCATCTATTCACTTTTTTCACTTGCCAGCCAAATGGCATCCTCACGCCAGTTTGAATATGCCGAGCAAGCTCTTCAGTTTTACATTGAACGTGATGAAACTTCAACAAAATATCGCGCAATGGAAGAGCTATCATCCATTTATATTCAATGGGAAAGATATCTTAAAACAAACAATCTCTCCAGTGAGCAGACATACAGGCACCTTAATAACAAAGCATACGATATTTCATCCGAGTTACTGAATACCGCTCAAAATTATGATCGTGCGGGCAGAGTTTACTCCGTTTTGATCGATCTCTCTCTGGATTTTCATAAAGATGCCGAAAAAGCAGAATACTGGTTTAACCGAATGAAAGATCATATTCAGAATCCTGAAGATGCCTTTGTCTATTATGCGGAAGGCAGGATTGCTCTTTTTGATCAAAGATTTTCTGCTGCGCGCCAATCGCTAACCCGTGCAGACCGTGCTACCGACAGCTCAAATTTATCCGAAAGAGCACGCTATTTCTTAAGCCTTACTGATTTTTTTGCAAGTGATTTTGAATTTGCTGAAATACAGCTGAGAAGTTTGGAGCGCCGCTCAACGTCGTTTTATGCAAATGATGCCATAAAACTTCGTATGTGGATAAAAAATGGTAACCGCGCAGATAGTACAGGGTCGGTACTCAAAACAATAAGTGAAAGCCTCTTTAATATGCATATCGGCAAATACGAAAATGCACTCAGTAAACTTGAGCCCATTCTGGTAAATCCTCAAAATCCATTTGCTGATGACCTGATAGTGGAGCTGGGAAATAATCTGCCCGAAATGTACAGTGGAATACTTCTGAATGTGATCAACAGATATTTGTCCGCTCAGCCATTCTCCCCTTTAAAAGAGCGCCTGATGTGGGACAGAGCCAACCTTATTGAAAACCTGTACTTTGCGGAAACAGAAATCGAGCTGTCTGATTTTAGTTATGGCTCAATGTCGTCTTCATTGCCGGCAAGTATTTCTGTCGGTGAGCTTTCAGAAATGTTTGAAGATATCCTCATGGAATTTCCGAATGGATTTTACGCCCCCTACACTCGTGTTAAACTAAGGCAATTAGAAAATGCTTCAATTTAGATTTCCCATGATTAAAAAACTGTTTTTTATAGTATTAGTTCTACTTTTTAGCGGACATTCCCTCTTTGCACAAGAAAGAGTTCTGATACCGATGGATGGTAGCCAGTCGGATCATCTGAAGGCTTATGGAATTATTTTCAATCATATTGCCGAGGGTGAAAGCGGAATTTGGTTACTTAACTATCGGGGCGGTAGTTTTCTTACCACAAACAGCAACGAAATAGTTCGTAAAAGTAGGGTGAGAAATGTTCGGGTTGAAGTTATTTCAGAGGCAGAAGCGTCAGGAATAATACAGGAGGTAGAACGGCCGAATGTGAATATGGCTGCCATCAATCTGGAAACGGCTCCATCTATTGCTGTTTACACTCCACCGCAAGCACTCCCGTGGGACGATGCCGTGACTCTTGCGCTTGATTACGCAGAAATTCCTTATGACAAAATTTATGATGCTGAGGTGCTCTCCGGAGTTCTTGAAAATTACGACTGGTTGCATCTACATCATGAAGATTTCACCGGGCAATTCGGAAAGTTTTGGGCAATGTACAGAAATGCCCCCTGGTATATTGCGCGCGTGAGGAGCCTGGAGCAAACAGCGGCCGACCTTGGTTATGAGAAAGTAAGCCAGTTAAAACTCGACGTAGTATTGGAAATAAGGGATTTTGTAATGCAAGGTGGTTTTATGTTTGCCATGTGCTCTGCAACAGACACCTTCGACATTGCCCTTGCTGCCGAAGGTCTCGATATCGTATCAACACAACTTGACGGCGATCCAATCGATCCGAATGTAAATGAACGCCTTGACTTTTCACGAACATTTGCGTTTGAAAACTTTGAAGTTATCACGGATCCGTATATCTATGAGCATGCAACCATCGATATTGAAGTGGATCTGAACCGAATCAGTGAAAGCCTGGATTATTTCACTCTGTTTGAATTTTCAGCTAAATGGGATCCTGTTCCAACCATGCTCACTCAAAACCATGTAAATAGTATTCGTGGGTTTTACGGCCAGGCAACTGCCTTTCAAAAAGAGACAATCAAAAATAGTGTGGTTATTCTTGGTGAATCTCCCGGCCGCAATCAGGCCAAGTACATTCACGGGAATGTGGGAGAAGGTACGTTCACTTTTTATGGCGGTCATGATCCCGAAGACTACACCCATCGCGTAGGTGACCCTCCTACTGATTTAAGTTTGCATACAAACAGCCCGGGTTACAGACTGATTCTAAACAACGTTCTCTTCCCTGCCGCTGAAAAGAAAAAAAGACAGACCTGATTATCATCTCAAGAATCGGATATAGTTTTTATTTTATACATTAATTGTTCCTTATCTGATTACATTTAGTGCCTAAAGGTTAATTTTTCATCATCTATAATTCGTCTCACTGAATGAAACCCTCTGATAAATTTGAAGACTTTGTAAAACTGGTTGCTATACTCAGAAAGGAGTGCCCCTGGGATCGCAAACAAACGCACCATTCTGTAAAAGACAATCTGATTGAAGAAGCATACGAAGCAGTAGAAGCGATTGATGAAGAGAACTTTGATGAGCTTTCAAAAGAACTTGGTGATCTACTGCTACACGTGGTTTTTCATAGTAAAATGGCTTCAGAAAAAAACCACTTTACGATAAATGATGTTATACTGAAAATTTCTGAAAAGTTGATACGCAGACATCCCCATGTATTTGGCACAAAAGAAGTTAAAAACGAAGTTGAGGTAGCATCTAACTGGGAAAGTATCAAACTAACAGAGGGAAAAGAATCTATTCTTGATGGTGTTCCAAAGCATTTACCCGGCTTGATTCGTGCACACCGAATGCAGGAAAAAGCTGCAAATGTTGGTTTCGACTGGGCCGAATGGCAGCTTGCCTGGGAAAAATTAAATGAAGAAATCGATGAATGGCGTGAAGCTGTTCTGCACCAATCTGATGTAGAAAAACGAGAAGAATTCGGTGATTTGATGTTCAGCCTTGTGAATGTTGGAAGGTTAATGAAAATTGATGCAGAAGATGCCATTCGGCAGGCGAACAAGAAATTTGATTACCGGTTTCGGTACATCGAAAATAAACTTGCTGAAAGGGGCTCTTCCATCGTTGAAGCTGATCTTGAAGAAATGGATGATCTTTGGAATGAAGCTAAAAGCCTGGGAACGGTTTAATATTCTGGATTTATGCTTCCGCTCAACTTAACAGAACCTGCTTTCTGATCCCCAATAATTCAACCAAAATTTGATACTGCATGGATCTCAATTTAGCCCGAAGCAAAAGGATAACGAGTACATATTTTTGATTAGCCCTCTGATAATCACAATTCCCATTGATGTAAAATCTTGTTGCATGGAGCTATTTCTTACAATTGGAGCAATTTGCAAGAAATGCCTTTCCAAAAGCGCTTCTAATATCGGTCGTTATTTTGTATTTTCAATGCTTGAAAAAAAACGTTGCTCAAGGTAAAGCCCGGAAAGTTTATCCGCTACCTATCAAAAGAGGCACGATGGATCTTCTATTCATGTTACGTGCAACGTAAAAAAGTATAATAGTAAAATTGGACTAACTAAATGGCAGAGCAAAATCTACAGAATATTGATTTAAGTGAATATCCACACATTAATCGTGGGCTTGACGGCATTGTTGCTTTTTCAACAACAAAAAGTTTTATCGACGGACAATCAGGTGATCTGATCTACTCCGGTTACCATATTGATGTATTGGCTGAAAGCGCCACTTTTGAAGAAGTGTGCTTTCTCTTGTGGAACGATAAATTGCCGAATAAACAGGAGCTTGATGATCTGAAAAGCAAACTACGCGAGCAACGTGAATTGCCTTCCCCTGTTTTAGACTACATCAAAAATACAAATAAAAGCGCTGAACCAATGGCAGTTCTGCGATCAGCGGTTTCCATGCTTGCTGATTTTCAGGAAGATGATGCTGACGACAACTCAAGCGCTGTCGCATTGACCGCTAAAATGCCAACCATCATTGCCGCATTCAACAGAGTGAGACAAGGCAAAGAAATTGTTCAACCTCTTACTGACGGAAGTACCGCATACAACTTCTTATACATGCTGAATGGCGAAAAACCGGGTGCAGCTGCAGAACGTACAATGGATTTATGTTTAGTGTTACACGCAGAGCACGGTATGAATGCCTCTACATTCACCTGCAGAACCATCTGCGCAACTGAATCCGATATGTTTTCTGCTATTACCGGAGCTATTGGCGCTTTGAAAGGCCCACTGCACGGAGGTGCAAATACAGCTGTAATGAATACTCTCCTCACACTAAAAGAACAAGGTGAAGATGCCGATCCTGTTGCATTCACGAAAGGAAAGCTCGAAAGAAAAGAGAAGTTGATGGGCTTTGGTCACAGGGTTTACAAAACGTTTGATCCACGGGCTTTTCATCTGAGAAAGATGTCGAAAGCGCTCTCTGAAGAGACCGGCCACGAATACCTTTACAATTGGTCAGAAGCGATGGTAAAAACCATGAAAGAAGAAAAAAATATTGATCCAAATGTAGATTTCTTTTCAGCAACAGTTTACTACTCAATTGGCATTCAGCCCGATCTTTACACATGCATATTCGCTATGAGCCGTGTTTCCGGCTGGACAGCGCACTTCTTCGAACAAAAAGCAAATAACAGGCTTATCAGGCCGCGGGCGCTTTATGTGGGAGAAAAAAATCTGGAGTGGACTCCTGTTGAAAATCGGTAACATACCAAAACACCTTTTTAAGCCTGCTGAATAACATCAGCGGGCTTTTTTTTGGCCTCAATTCAAATAGGGTGACCCAATTCTGTATGTTTTATCGTGTACAGTATAGATTTGAATATCATCAGATCTCACAACTCACTGATAGCCAATAAATACCAAATCTACAGACTGAAACATCGATGAACACACTTAACGATAAAGGTGCTTTTAAAAAAGCTTTTGGACTGCTGGTAAAAACAACTCCATTCTTAGGTCTCAACATCATTGTTTATGGTGGTTTCTTTCTGGCGGCAGTAATGTGGTTGGGAATATTTGGCGGAATTGCACTTTTCTTTTCATCACGTATTGAACTGCTTGCAATCATTTTTTTCCTTATTGCTGTGGCAGGTCCGTTTGCTGTGCTGGCTTTTGGTAAACGATATATTCTCTATCTGATAAAGGGTGCTCATATTGCTGTTCTTACGAAATATCTAACAGAAGGCGAAGTGCCTGAAGGAAAATCACAAATAGCTTATGGCAGGGAAATTGTGGAACACAATTTTCGGGATGTAAGTATTCTTTTTGCACTGGATAAAATGATTGACCGAATTATCAGACGGTTCACACGGCGGTTTGTTCGTCTTGTAGATATGCTTCCCCTTGGTGGCGGAGCAAGTAAACTTGCCAGATGGATTTCTGCAATTGTCAATCAATCACTATCCTACATCGATGAGGCAATCCTATCCTATGCAATTGCCAAAGACGGAAGAAATGTATGGGAAAACGCCCGACACGGTATTATTCTATATGCACAGGTTTATAAACCGGTGTTGATGACAGCCATAAAAGTGTGGTTTTTGGGAAGAGCTTTTTATCTCGCATTACTCATTCTCTTCGGTATTCCTGGAATCATTTTGATGCTTATGTTTGATACAGGATGGTTTCAGGTAATAACTATCGTGGGTGTATTTCTATTGACCTCTCTCGTAGTTCGTGCAGTTTTTGACCCCTTTGCAACTGCGTACACCCTGGTAACCTATCACCAATCCATTGAAGGTGTAGAGGTAAATACAGAGTGGGACGAGCGCTTAAAATCTGTATCCGGAACATTTCGGCAGATAACTGATAAAGCAAGAGATTTTGCCGGAAAAACTATGCCCGGTGACATTACTTCATCTGAAGAAGTTCGAACAACATCATAGAATTAT
Organism: Balneolaceae bacterium; assembly: GCA_007123985.1. GTDB lineage: Bacteria > Bacteroidota > Rhodothermia > Balneolales > Balneolaceae > Rhodohalobacter. The sequence continues at coordinate 8,215 of SLGA01000320.1, forward strand.
TTCTCTTTCAACTCCATTAATTTTCTTCAGTCAGAAATTTGAATATTTTAAAATCCTGTGATCTTGTTGCGCCTTAACTGACCGGCGGATTATAGATTTTCAAGTAAAGCAAAGGCAAACTCCCTCCTATTGGATAAATTTTTAGTTTCATCTTTTGTATATTCAAATGATATCAAAAAAGCGTTTCCATGAACTTAGAAAAAGACCCCATCAAGTATGAAATTTTACGTATGTATAAAGCAAGTACCCGATGTTAATGCACCGCTCCAAATTAAAGATGGTCAGTTAATTCAGGATGCTGACAGAAACATATTAAACGCCTACGATGCCTCTGCTGTTGAAGAAGCTCTTGTTATGCAGGAGGCAAACGGCGGTGAAATTGAAGTAGTTTTGATTGGCCCTGAAAAAGCGAAAGAAACCATCCGAAAAGCGCTGGCTATGGGTGCAGATTCAGGCTCACATATACTCACCAACGGCGATGAGAAAATGGATTCTTACAGTTATGCTACTCTTCTTGCTGCATTTTTTAAGGACAAAGAGTACCATTACATTCTCTGCGGAAAACAATCACAGGATACGGATGCAGGACTCACCGGTTCTATGCTGGCCGAATTTCTTGATATACCATACGCCACCAACGCTGTAGGCCTTGAGATTGCAGGCGAAAACCTTCTTGTTAAACGTCAGGGAGATACAGGTCAGGAAATTCTCGAGGTTCCTTCACCCGGTCTTGTTACCTGTTCGAATGATATGAATGATCCCCGGATTCCAAATTTGAAAGGGATTATGCAATCCAAAAGAAAACCTGTTGATACAATTTCAGTTGACGATTTGGGGGTAGAGATTTCCGAAGAAAATCTCAAA
>SLGA01000014.1 GCA_007123985.1 Balneolaceae bacterium
AAAACTGCCAGCCATTCTAACTCATCCTGTTCCATTTCCTCAAAGGATTGGAAAAACTGAACAGTTTTAAAGGCTGTAGTGGGTTCTTCAGCTCTTTCCGATTTATTATCTGATGATTTTTCTATTTCGTTGGCCATCATCTCAACTTATGAATTACTGAATGTATGAGGCAAAATAATCATCTTTTTTGGGATTTTTGATTTGGTGTTAAAGATTACTTTTTCGATCTATTTTTTTTTCTCCTGAACAGATTGAACAGGCTTGTGGCCAAACTGTCCACTCGCTTTGCCACCGTAATTGATCTTGTGAATCGCGGATCTTTGGTGGGTGATGCCATGATAAGCCGTGCCAGCACAGCAGCCTGTTCATCGAGTGCTTTCCGGAGAATGGTTCTCTCAGCTTCGTTTCTTGCGTTGGCCAGAGCTGTTGCAAATGTCCATGCATGCTCTCTTGCTTTTGGGATGCTGAAGTTTGTAACGTCATCACTGATATGGCCGGTGGTTCGGTCGAGGCGTTCCAAAACGGGGGCATATTTTGTAGCAACCTCACGTTTGAGATTTTCCGTTGACTTCGAAAGGATGGTATTCACCTTAGTGTGATCATGGTACTTATCATTCCGCCCGGGGTCAATCCCAACATCATGCAAAGAGATGGCCAGATCGTGATTGATGTGTGCATTAATTCCGAGAATCAGGTGCTGTATCACCAGGCCTTCTTTCATTTTTGCAGCTTCAAAAGCAATAAACCACGATTTTGGAATCTGCTTTATATCGCCTTTCTCATAATTGATCAACGCCTCACGATAGAGGTTCCCAAAGCGGATGAGATACGCCGCAACCCCCTCTGGATCTTTAAATGCGTAATCTAATTGTGAGGCAATTGACCGCGTAATTTCAAGATAAGATGTGGCAAAAACACCGCGCAGATCTTCTGTATCTATACAGTGCTTTTCAAACTTAGCAAGGCCTTCAGCTACTCCATCAACAGATGAGAATTCAGTAATTAAATGTTCTGACATAAGAATTGCCCTGTGGTTACAGCAGCTGAAACATTTTAATGAAAAAAGCTCGATTTAAAAGCGAACTATCTGCGCAGAGGTGCACCCTCTTTTTTCCAGTTTACTTTTTTCCACAAAAGCCAGGCGCCTATCAGTACAAATGGAATGCTCAGAAGCTGGCCCATATCGAACAGGGAGCCCTGCAGAAAGTCAGCAAGAGTTTCTTTGGTGAATTCAATGAGAAAACGTCCGCTGAACAGCATTACTAAAAAGGCTCCAAAAAGTGACCCTTCCGGCGGTTTATTATTGTATTTGAAGTAAATCCAGGCAAGCACAGCGAGTACTATTACACACAATGCAGCCTCATAAAGCATCGATGGGTGACGCGGCAGCATGTCGATTCGTTCAAAAATGATAGCCCATGGCAAATCAGTCGGCATACCAAGAATTTCGGAGTTGAAAAAGTTTCCAATCCGGATAAACATCCCGCCAATGGCAACGCCGGGCACAACCCTGTCGGCAACCCACATAAAAGTTACACCTGCTGTTCGTTTGGCATATAACCACATTGCTATGATGATACCAATTGCAGCGCCATGGCTTGCAAGTCCGCCGGTCCATACCTGCGGAATCAAATGGATGTTGCGCAGATAAAATTCTGCTTCGTAAAAGAAAACATGGCCAAGCCTTGCCCCGATGATTGTAGCCACCAACACGTAAATAAGCAACCTATCGAGCTCTTCCTGAGGTTTTCCGGCGTCCAGGAAAAGTTTATAGCCAATTGAATATCCCGATATAAAAGCGAGGGCAAACATCATACCATACCATCGGGGTGCGATAGGGCCTATGCTTTCGAGTGCCGGTGAAGAGATAAACAGAAACGGAAGCTGGCCAACAACAAGCGCACCAATTACAAGGCTCCAGAAATGAAGTGCAGGCGGCGAGGATGGCTCTTTACCTTTAACTGGAGCGGGTGTGATTTTTTTATAGCCAAAATAGATAGCAACCACCGAGAGAATGATGCCCCAGATAGAAATTGGAAATGGAAGTGCGATCTCAGGAATAGTGAAGATGATGGGATCTGCATTCCAGGTGATAAAATTTTGTGAATCCATGAAAAATTTTCAGGGTTGGTAGTTTAGTACAACCCTGAAAATACAAAAGGGTCGGGGCAAATACATTGCCATTTCTTAAGGATGGGAGTTTGTGGGCTTCTTAATGATTAAACATGTGATCAAATAGAAAAAGCCGCTACTCTGCAAGAGAATAATGGTTTTCCTGGCCTGTAAAAATCAGCTTAAATATAGTGATTTCTTGTATCAAGCCTTGAGCTCAGTTAAAACCTATAAGTATATTTGGCGCCTCATTGCAATTACTTCATGTTCAAATTTAATAATGGTTTATTACGTTTTGTGTTGCTATGAATTTAGGGTGTTGTTCTATACTTATTGCAGTGGTTTTTTTAACAAAAAGGACGCAAAGTAACGCTAAGGGTTTCTTACATAACTGTATAAACCTCAATAGGTTGATTCAATTTTACTTTTAAAAGAGGCGCCTCAGCAGATCTCTCGCCCCATCCTGGATATAATCTCTCACGATTCGCTCTATGGTTTCTGTATCGGGACGCACTTGTGGATTAGCCGTGGTGCCTGTAATACGAATGGGTACGGCCATGCGGCCATCTTCGAGCTGAAGAGCATCAGCAGCTCGGCTCGATATTACAGATGCGATACCTCGTTTAAAGCGCTCAGGCAGCAGTAACGTGGCTCTGTAGTTGATGCGATCGTTCATCATATGGAGGGTACCATCCAACTGCATACCCAGATTGCCGCTTGTAATACTGAAGTTTTGAATCGTCATTACGGTATCTTTTATGCTGAAATCGGCATTCCATGCATCAAGGGTCAGCGTTTCAAGTTCCGATGCATTCAGAAATTCTGCAACACGTTTTTGAATGGGGTGCCCGCGCATCTGTGCACGGCTCATGCCAAATGTACCGCTCGCATCCGTAGTGGTGATATCGGGGTCGATTTCCGGGGTGAGTTCCGTGAAATAGCGTATCTCGGTGTTAAATTCTCCGGTGATGTAGTTGTGTATGGTACTTTGCGGGCCAAGAAATCCGGTGTCGCGGAAAAAGGCTTCTGCCCGTACACCTTCCAGTTTTCCGTTAAAGAGGAGATTGGTTTGAAGCGGAGCTGGTACATTCCAGTCCATACGGCCGGTGGCAGTACCTTCAAATAGTTTAGCTTCCGCTTCATCCACACGAATCAGAGTTGGTGTAATTCTGCTTGTACCGCTGATCTCAGTTATCGGGATGCCGAAGATTACCAGGCGGTCGATATTTGCATTTACATTTGCCGTAAGATTTGGCAATTCGATAGGAATAGGGTCGTCTGTTTCATCATCCCAGTCTATCATCTCGTCCATGTTTAGGAAACGGCTGCGATACGTACCTGAAATAGCCGGCATGGTTTCGGTTGAGGTGTGATCATCCAGAAAACCGAGGTAATTACGTAATGCTCCTTGCAGGCTGATGTCGGTTGAGCCGTACATCATGGTGAAGCGCTCGAGGTTCATGGTTTGCGGTGTGATGCTCATCCTGCCGTTCAGTTCAGTTACGGGAAGGAAGAGCGAATCCCCGGCGGCTGAAACGTTACTCACTTCGAGCGATCCATCTAATGCGATTGCGGTTACATCATTCACAGGCCCGCGCGTCCTCAGATTCATAACAGCATCTCCTGCCAGTTCCTGTATCCATGGTTCGAGTGAATAGTACGATGAAACGCTGCTCAGAGCTGCATTACCATCAAATGTGAGATCAACTTCGGGGTTATCGCTGAGATAATTTACCACACTACCGCGCATTGAGAGTGCATTTTCTCCGGTTTTAAACCGTGCCTCACTGATGGACAGCCTGCGTCCACTCGCTTCAGCACGGAAGGTTACATCCTCAAGTGGGTTTGTTACGATACTGTGTGCAAGGTAGCCGTTGGTAAGCTCGAAAGTGCTCTGCTGCAGCAGTGTTTCGATTTGATCGGGATCGGGACGGCCGCGAAGAACTACATTGGCTATCAGCTGGCCGCGCATACTCAGGGTGTCTTCATCAATCGGATAAAAATCTTTGATAGTTGCCAGATCGAAATTGATGTCGGCAGTTACATCTACAGTTCGGTTATCTTCATCAAGCGGGCGAAGAACACTGCCGGATAACCGGAGACGATTATTTGCAGCGGTAAATCCAGATTCTTCGATACGAATACGATCCTGGTTGGCATCAATCCGGGCATTAATCTGTTCAATAGGGCGGGGTACATCGGCATATTTTAAAAGGCCGTTTGTAAGATTGAAAACGCCTGAGAAGACCGCATCTTCGGGGGCATCAATTCGGCCGGTTGCCCGTGCAGTTGTTTTCAAAAGGCCCGCAAGCTGCTCCACTCCCAGATCTTCAATCGGGTAGAAACTGCTGATGGTTTCCAGGTTGATATCCCCGTCAAGATCCAGAGAAAAAGTGGCGTCATCTTCAAGCGGGCGTTCTACCATGCCGGATGCGGTGATACTGTTAACACCCGCCCTTGCCCTGAAATTGCTGATTGTTGCCAGGTCGTTGTTAAAGAGTATCTGAAAGTTAATGTCTTCAATGGCTTCAGGCAGATCAGGATTCTGGAGAAAGCCATCGGCAACTTCAATGGTAACATCAAAGTTTGGCAAGGTTTCTTCTGAAAAAATTCCTTCAACAGATCCCTCAAGCACCAGAGAGCCCCGGGTTTGCAGGCCGGTTATGTATTCATCAAATGCAGGTGGTGCCAGGCGCAGCAGTTCTCCGAAATTTTCCGATGATGATGCAAACTGCAGATCCAGAGCGAGTTCCTCACTGCCCCAATCAGAAACAGTACCGGTAAGATTTAGTGCGAGTCCGCGAATCGAAACCGTACCTTCCGTAAAAGTTGCTATTTCGTTCTCTAAATCAAGTGTTGAAGTTTGATTAATGGCCATCGAGAGATTGGTGATGTAGGAAGTACCGTCCATTATCACATTAAGTGAGCCAAGTTGTGCATCCACACGGCTTTCCAGAATGTCGCCAAAAAAGAGTGAGATATCGGCGTCGAGCTGCTCCAGAGAGATGGCTGAATTTGACGTCTCATCGGTGTAAAAAACGGAGGCGTCTCTCAGTGTGAAACCGGGTATGGATATGCTGTATCCGCCTTCTTCATCCTGAACTCCCTCATCTTCCAGAAGAAAATCGATATTGGTTGTGGAGTCGGCAAAAACGGTATAATTAATTACCGGGCGAGTGATAGAGAGTCTCGACACTGAGATTTCATCCCGAAAAAGAGGAAATAATTCAATGGAAACAAGCAGTTCATCAAGTGATGCTACCGGCTCACCCTGCGGATCGGGTATGCGAAGGCCGTCGATATCAAGGCCAAAACGCGGGAAAGTTCGGAAGAATGTGATTGACATCCGGTCTACTTCCACTTCACTGCCAACAGCACTCTGTACTTGCGGTAAAATGGTGTTTTTTAAGCGATCATCGGTGAAATAGATATTTAATCCAACAAGGAGGAGAATAAATAGTGCGAGAAGCACTGCTATAATTTTTAAAAATAATTTCATAAGGGCTCTATTGATTTATTAGATAAACGCCTGATAAGTTAAATTGTTTCTATGCGATAGGTACGAAATAAAATGATTATCTGATATAGAGGGGAATCAATATTTTATCAGTCGCGGTTCTGATAGAATTAAGACTTTTGCCACGGCTAACGGTAACTTATTTGATTTCTTTTAAAACCTGAACTCCACCACCACCTGAAAATTTCTTGGCGGACCAAATATGGCAGGGCGCTCTACATAGTAGTAATCGAAGAGATTGCGGGCGATGAGTGTTGCGCTGAAATCAAGGCCGCGAACAGGTTGATTCCACATAAAGCGAAGCCGTGCATCGGTAACATAAACTGCGGGGAATACTTCAGCATCATTCACGAAGAGCGAAAAATCCGAATCTACCCGTTCGGGAGCACTTGCGGCCCGGAAATCGATGCCCGCTTCCAGCCAGTTTCGTACGTGCGACCGTGCAGAAGTTTGCAGTAAATGTCGTGATCGGTACACCAGAGGTTGGTTGAGTTCAAGGTCTTGCGGGTCGAGCAGGGTATAGGCTGCATTTAGATGATGCCGCTGATCAACTGTTGAAAAAGATAGTGAAGCCTCGGCACCGCGAATGCGGGCTTCCGTGAGGTTGATAAACTGAAACGCACCTCTCTCGGCGATAAACGTGGGCTCAACCAATCGCCGGTATTCATTCCAGAAACCGGTTAGTTCTGCTTTGATGCTGATGTTTGAACCGATCAGGTTCATGTAGGTAAAGCCGGCTTCGTAACCCGTACTGGTTTCCGGCTGAAGAGCCAGGTTCGATACAAGCGGAAAAAAATCCTGATTGTTGAAAAATCGCTCGGCCACGCTTGGCACCCGAAAGCCTTTTCCGAGCGAAGTTCGCGCAGTGAGATAATCGGTAATGGATAAAGAGGCACTGAATTTCGGGCTGAACTGTGTGGCGGTTTCGAGTGTGTGGATCTGGTAAGCATCATACCGAAAACCGGCAGTGGTGGTAAGGCGGTTGTTCCAGCTGTATTCACCCTGAAGGAATAATGCACCTTCGGGCTGATTACGCACCATTAGTGAATCCTCACCCACAAATACATCCGATCGAACGTAATTTTCATCAAAAGAGCCACCGGCGGTAAGTATAAAATTGTCAGTTGGTTGAATATTTACCTGGGCTTCCCCGCCATATCGTACACCAACATTGTGGCGGTCTGATGGCCGCACATTCCCCTCTCTGTCGATGGGGCGAAAGGCCACGCCAAAAAGCCGCCCTTTTATCGTGTATTGAACGGTTTCATTTACATTGTGCGTAAAAACAGGGAGAATGGTTAATCGATCCGATAAACCGCGGTTTGATCCCGTAGCGGAATCACCACCCAGCTCGATCTGGCCGGGACGCAGCGGATCGCGCAATCCGTTCCAGTATAAAAACTGGTAGTTCCTGTTTCTGCGGGCGCCGGTATAGAGGGAAAAATCGATATTTTGCCCAATATTCCAGCCAAGTTTAGTGTAGAGTTCTGCTCCCTCGGTGGTATTATTTTGCAGATAACCGGAGTTATCAATCAGTTTACCGCTGATCCAGTAACCGAAGCGGCTACCAACCTGGTGTGATCGCCCGAATAGTAAACCGCGAATCGGGCGATAGTCAGATGCGCCATCCCAGGATTCTTTCCACTCATCAAACCGAACCGGTTCGTAAACACCGCCAAAAAAACGAAGTGTGGTTTCGGGTTCCTTAGAAAAATCGTTTGTAATCAGGTTGATGACACCTCCCAAAGCACCGCCACCGTAAAGAGCAGAACCGGGGCTTTTCAGTACTTCAATTTGCCGTGTTTGAGTTAGCGGCAGGCCGTCAAAATCCATTCCGCCCTGGTCGGGCCCCATCAGCGGAACACCATCAACAAGCAGAAGCACCCTGCTGCCCACACCGTACGCAAAGCCTGATGACCCTCTGATGTTAACTGAATTTCCGAGAACCTGAACACCGGGAACATAGTCCAAAGCCTGATCGAGAGAGGTGATATTTCGGGAGTTGATTTCTGCGGGCGTGATGGTATTCATGCTTACAGAAACCTTGCCTATCAGTTGGCTTCTGCGTGATGCTGTAACGACCAGTTCGCCCGACTGAAGCGTTATTGGATTGAGCTGAATGGAAAGGGAGAGGTTTTGTCCCGCTTCAAGAACAATGGTTTGATTGTGCGTTTGAAAACCAACCATGGAGACCCTCAGGGTGTGTTCACCTGCAGGAATATTTTGAATCCGAAACGCGCCATCGGCATTGGTTGATGTGCCCCGCTGAATATCGGGCAGGCTGATGTGTACACCCGGCAGAGTTTCACCGGTTTGATGTTTCACAACCCCTTCAATGGATGCTCCGTTTTGCTGCGCATCGGTAGTTGATACTGAGATGGCCAGCATCAAAAAAGAGCAAAATAGTGATATGATGAGAGCTGATTTTGCCATTACTGCACCGGCGGAAAGGGTGGGAGATTATTAAAATCCACATAGACTGTAACCTCTACGGTATCTCCCCGGATGGTGATAAGTCCGTCGTTTTCATCGTACACTCCGAGGGGCCGCCAGTCAGCCAGGGCGTTCGGGCCAAACTGATTGGCGATGATGTTATACACATAAACGCCGTTTTCGAGCTCGCCCACAAAAAATTCCTCAGAATCAACGAAGCTTTGCAGGCGATCGCTTGAGCGCAATGTTCCGCGTAAAAATTCACCTAAAATCTGACTGAAATCAGTTGGGGTAAAAAGGAGAGGCACAAAAATGAGCTCTCTTAACTCGCTGGATGGAGGCCATTCGCCCGTATAAATTACTGTTCCTGAAATAGCACCAATAGGTTCAGGTTCGGGTGGAGGAGGTTCGAGACCACCCTCACACCCCATCAAAGGCAAAGATATAGCAGCAACGAGCAATAGATATGTGAGCACTTGTCTGATCAAAGCACCTTTTTTTGATTCAATATGATCAACCTTTCAGATGCAATCAAGAGAGGTAAAAAATTAAACACTGGATGACGTTACCCGGGCTTCTTGCGTACTGTAACCATATTGGTGATGAGAGTATTCTTTACAGGTAGTTTCGGGAGCAACGGAAACATTGCAAGCAATTAAACAGAAAAATAAAATTTAATCTTTGGATTTATTCGGACATATCCATTTAACCACATTGATTTTATCCGGACTAAACATTGTGGATTTTTTGTGTTGATAGTATGATTGGATTATTATCGGACATTACAATCGGTGGATAGGCTGCCGATAAATACATTCGAGCCCTTAAGAAGATACCGCCTAAATACAGAAGTATTGGTAGTAAAACAAAAAAAGCTGAAGATTGAATGATAGCTAACAAATTGTTTCCCAAGGGGCTGGGGCAGGCAGTGCGGATTCGTTTTGGCATTGGAATAGTCGTCACCTCACCGCACAACAGCCAAACCTTTGTTTCTCAAAAATACAATCAAGAGTACGTTAGTTGACTATTTTCTTCTTCATTGATTCTGTCTAACAAATTATTCAGTAGGGAGAAACTCATCTTTTTTTAATCTACGGTCAGTCTGTTCAATGAACCGATTGACAAGGTATTTGACTCCTCCTGTTTTCTAAAATCAATCGACCAGCAACCTCTTGAATAAAACAGACGAAACATTCACAACAGAGGTGATTACTGCTTATCTAAGCAAATATCTTGAAACGCTCTTTTTGTGGTCGGAACCGGCCATCCTACATGAAGAAATGGAGGATTAATATCAATTATAACAATTGGTACTCGTCCTATCTTTCCATATTAGTACCTAAAGCGAATGTTAATTTCGCATATAAAGTAGTTATTCCTCATTTATAAAGACGATAATTATTTAACATCAAATGATCGATGAAATAAATAAAGAAGTAATTATGAAGAGGGTAACATTGAGTTCAGTGGAGGAAACCATGTATGGAATTTATTTATCTCAGTTGTCGTGTTTTAAACCTGCTGTACATTGGGTTCTGGAGCGGAGAGTCACTGAAAGATGGGTTTCGTTATTTTCTTTGTAATAAGTTTTATTTATTACTGGAATTGCAGATGGATATTTGTTGACTTTAAGGAATTTAAAAGAGTGCAAAATCAAATTTTTTAATCAAGGTAACCCTGATGCTTCCGGTTTTATAGTTATAAACATTAATGGAAATGAATACGAGAATGAAAACAATGCATAGCCTTATGGCGGGTAATTTGGCAAATTTGTAATCTGAGTTTTTATGTATGTTTAACGCAAGCCCACAAATAAATGCTTTGAAAACCAACAATAGTTATATACTCAATTGTTAGAAGTAGTTGGTGAAACCCCCCAAAAAAAAATCCAAATCCGATCTATAACAAGTGTTACAGAGCAATGAAAGATCAGAGTTACAATTTATGACAAAGACAATTAAAAACGCGTTGTCAGCAGAACAGCGTGACGCACTACTCAGAACATTACATACCCGCTTTGAGAAAAACATGAAGCGCCATAAAGGTCTTGAATGGACTAATGTGCAAGCAAGACTGGCTTCGCCAGCTGGCGGAGAAAAATTGTGGTCGCTTAATGAAATGGAAAGAACCGGTGGAGAACTGGATGTTGTTGGTCATAATAAAAATACGGGCGAATACATTTTTTATGATTGTTCAGCGGAAAGTCCGAAAGGCCGCAGAAGTTTTTGTTACGACCGTGTAGCGCTGGAGTCAAGGAAAGAACATAAACCGAAAAATAATGCAATGGATGTAGCTGCCGCCATGGGCATTGAGCTCTTAACCGAAGAACAATATCGAGAGTTGCAGGAACTTGGAAATTTTGATACGAAAACGTCGAGCTGGGTGAAAACACCTTCAGATATTAGAAAACTAGGCGGTGCTCTCTTTTGTGATCGTCGCTATGACACTGTCTTCTTATATCACAACGGAGCTGAATCTTACTATGCCGCCAGGGGGTTTCGTGGCTCACTAAAGGTCTGAATTTCACACAGGTAGTTAAATTTGAATTTGGGAACCAATCACCTGGAATAAAATTTGCAAAAAGGTATTGGGAATTATGAAAAATGAGCAATCAAAGCCAAGCTCTTATCATCCAATAAATTGAGTAATATTTAAACTTTATAGGCCCTATTATAAGCATTACGTTCGATCGTGCAAGAAATTGTTTTTTATTCATGTATGGTCGCTTCAACGCATAAATACTAAGCCATTACCCCAGTTTTTCCAGAGCGGTATGAATTCTTCTCATAACGGTCTCTTTGCCAAGCAGCTCCATAGATGTAAAAAGATCTGGCCCAAAACCCTGCCCAGTTACGGCAATACGCAGCGGCATCATCAGTTTGCCAAAGCCTACACCGTGTTCGCCGATTACCTCTTCCAGTTTTGATTTGAGGGTGGCAGCATCAAACTCTTTTTCTTCGAGTTCAGATACTTTTGAACGATAATCTGATACAAGGCCGGCGCTGTCGTCCGACCATTTTTTGAGGGCTTTTTCATCATATTCAGCGGGATCTTCAAAGAAAAAGATTCCCATGGTTATCAGTTCTTCTATTTTGCTAACACGTTCTTTTACCAGGCCGATAGCTTTTGCAAGTTTCTCATCATCTGCTTCCAGAATTTGTTCGTTATCTGTGATCTGCTTTACCCGTTTGGCAAGCTGATGATTAGGTTGTTCCCGAAGGTAATTTTCGTTGTACCAGAGCAGTTTTTTATGGTTAAAAACGGCCCCGCCTTTACTCACCCGATCGAGTGTGAAGAGCCTGCAGAGGTCGCTGAGGGAGTGAATTTCACTGTCATCACCCGGGCTCCAGCCGAGATAGGCCAGAAAATTTACCAGTGCATCGGGTTCATAATTCTGTTCAATATAATCTTTCGTGTTGATGGGAATTCCCTCAGATTCTGCTTTTCTCTTTGAGAGTTTCCCTCCGCTGGGCGACATAATAAGCGGGAGATGGGCCATTTTTGGTGGTTCCCATCCAAAAGCCTGGTAGAGCAGAATATGTTTTGGTGTACTGCTGAGCCACTCTTCACCCCGGATAACATGCGAAATTTTCATAAGGTGGTCATCCACTACATTTGCCAGGTGGTATGTGGGCATTCCGTCTGATTTAAGCAGAACCTGGTCGTCCAGTCCTTTTGATTCGAACGAAACATGGCCTCGAATGAGGTCTTCAAAACGGATGGTTTCACGGCGCGGCACTTTTAGCCGAACCACATATTCGGCACCCTCATCAAGCAGTTTCTGAACTTCATCCTGCGGCAGGGTTAGGCTGTTTTTCATCGACTGGCGTGTAATAGAATCGTATTTTGGAGAGGGATTTCCGGACTTTTGCAGTCTTTCCCGCATTTGATCAATCTCAACGGTTGTGTCGAACGCGTAGTAGGCCATTCCTTTTTGAATAAGCTCATCAGCATATTTTTTGTAGAGATCTTTTCGTTCGCTTTGCCGGTAAGGTCCATACTCTCCGGGATTTTGCGGTCCTTCATCTACTTCAATACCACTCCACTCCAGTGATGAGATAATATCTTGTTCGGCATTTTCAACGTAGCGGTTTTGGTCAGTGTCTTCTATTCGGAGTACAAAATCACCGCGGTGATGTCTGGCAAACAGATAGTTGTAGAGTGCGGTTCTGAGGCCGCCAATGTGTAAGAATCCTGTGGGTGATGGGGCAAATCGAACGCGAACGTTTTCTTCCATTTTGTGTAATGTCTCTTAAAAATATTGTGGTTTACAGCCTCTAAAAATACGGGGATTTAGTCTCGAAGGCTAATCAATGTTGTCTCCCGTTTCGGAATGATGAGTGGATTGTTTTTTGTACATTGAGTAATCACTGAATAAAATTACACTTTTATGGTCTATGCACGCATCTTACTCTACCTCTCTTTTGCAGTAACCATCACATTTATATTTTCCGGTTATGGATATCAATGGGATATCTGGTCTTTGGGATTTGCATTTACACTACTTCGATACAGTGCGTATGGTGCCATTGGAATTGCCGTTATAAGCCTGATTTCAATTTGGTTCCTGAGAAAATCCCGAGCCAGGGCTATAGCTTATGTGGTGATCGCTTTTCTCTTTACCGGGATTATAAGCGGTACGGCGCTCTACTGGCAGCATCGTGCACAATCCGTTCCACCCATACACGATATCACCACCGATTTTGACAATCCCCCCGAATTTTCAGCTATGGTGAGGCTTCGGGCCGATGCACCTAATCCCCATGGATATGATTCAGAACAGGCTTCTTCTCAGCGGGATGCTTATCCCAATATTGAGCCGATAATAATCAATCAAGATCTTCAGGAAGTGATGGATGCTGCTGTGATGATTGTTACGCAAAGAGGCTGGGAGCTGGTTGCCATAAACCGAAACGAGGGCAGAATCGAAGCAACAGAAAAACTGGCCTGGTTTGGATTTAAAGATGATGTGGTGCTTCGTTTCACGGAACTGGAAGATGGCGACACAAGGGTTGATATGCGATCAAAGTCGAGGGTTGGGCGAAGTGATGTTGGCGTGAACGCGCGTAGAATTCATCAGTTTCTGAGAGATCTGCAGATGGCATTGGATTAAACTAACCCTGGCTGCTTACCAATTTTTACTAAAATCATCATCAGGTAAATGGTAATTTACCACTGATTAATACCAACATTCACTATTCAAAACACTTTCGACCATGCGAATCCACAGTTTACTGTCTTCACTATTAATCTTCTTTCTGTTCACCCCATTTGTTTCAGCGCAAGACACGTACCAGGAGCCTTCGCAGGAACTGATTGATCTTGTTGACGGAGCGCGTACACCATCGGTTAGTTTTTCACCGGATCGGGAAACATTGCTCCTTCAGGATGTGCCTTCTTTGCCATCCATCGCCGAGATGGCTCAGCCGGAATTAAGGCTGGCCGGAATCAGGATCAACCCGAACACAAATGGTCCGAGCCGTCCCGGGTATGTAACCGGCTTTACACTTCGCGACATGGAAACCGGAGTAGACCGGGTTATAACGGGCCTACCCGATAATCCAATGATTACTAATGTAAGTTGGTCGCCTGATGGTTCGCACATCGCATTTCTGCTGAATACTGAAAACAGCCTTGAACTTTGGGTGGCTGATGTTTCCGCCGCAACTGCCAACCGGCTTTCTGAAGGCAGAGTAAATAATACATATTTTGGGTCACCTTACAGCTGGGATCGTAACGGAGACGCATTGATCGTGCAGATGATTCCTGCAGACAGGGGAGAGGCACCTCAGGAAAGCACAGTACCTGCCGGCCCTGTAATCCAGGAGAGTCTTGGCGAGGCTCGCCCGGCACGAACCTATCAGGATTTGCTGCAAAACAGCCACGATGAAAACCTTTTTGACTTTTATTTTACATCGCAGCTAACCGAAGTATCACTCGATGGAATCTCCAGGGAAATTGGTGAACCGGCTATTTACAGATCGGTTTCCCTCTCACCGGATGGGAACTACCTGCTGGTAAATCGAACAGAACGGCCGTATTCTTATCGCGTGCCGGCTTCGCGTTTTCCGCAAAATATTCAGGTACTTGATCGGGATGGTAACCTTGTGCATCAATTTGCAGAACTGCCTCTTGCCGATCGTGTTCCAATTGCATTTTCAGCTACTACCGAGGGTCCGCGTTCCGTAAGCTGGCGAAATGATGCGCCCTCAACACTAAGCTGGGTAGAAGCGCTGGATGGTGGTGATCCATCAGTTGATGTTGATTACAGGGACAGAGTTTTTACATTGGATGCACCCTTTTCAGGTGATTATGTTCAGTTGATCGATCTGCAATACCGATATTCGGGAATGCAGTGGAGTGAGGATGGGTTTGCGCTTGTTTCTGAATTCTGGAGAGATGATCGCCATCTCAGAACCTGGAAAATATCTCCGGATGATCCCTCCGCAGATGCAGAACTTGTGGTAGACCGATCAACTGAGGACCGATATAATGACCCAGGCTCACCCCAGATGAGACGATCACAGTTTGGTACCTGGGTTCTTAATACCGTTGACGACGGTTCATCTCTTCTGATGACCGGAATTGGAGCCACGCCAGAAGGGAACAGGCCGTTTTTATCAGTTTATAATCTTGAAACACAGGAAACCAGAGAGCTTTGGAGATCGGAGAGTTCGTACTACGAAATCATCGTGAACCTTCTTGAGGAGGATGGATCTAAATTGATCACACGGCGAGAATCGGTTGATATACAACCTAATTTCTTCATTCGCGATACCGAAACCGGCGAGCTCGAGCAACTTACATTTTTTGAACATCCTACGCCGCAGCTCAGAGATGTGTACAAAGAGTTTATCCAGTATGAACGGGCTGATGGTGTGCAATTATCTGCTACCCTTTATCTCCCGCCGGACTATAACAAAGATCGGGACGGCAAACTGCCGGTTCTTGTCTGGGCATATCCCAGAGAGTTTCGAAGTGCTGATGCAGCCGGACAGATTGCAGATTCGCCATATCGCTTTGCGGGTATGAGCCATTGGGGCCCGCATTTTGCACTCACAATGGGCTTTGCAGTGGTTGAAAATGCCACCATGCCGATTGTAGGTGAGGGAGATGAAAACCCGAATGATACATTTGTGGAGCAGCTCATTCTGAGTGCAGATGCTGTTCTTGATGAACTTGAACAGCGCGGAGTGGGTGATCGTAACCGAGCTGCAATTGGTGGCCACAGTTATGGTGCCTTTATGACGGCAAACCTGCTGGCACACTCCAGAATTTTCAGAGCGGGTATTGCCCGTAGCGGCGCTTACAACCGTACACTCACACCATTCGGATTTCAGGCCGAACCCCGAAACTACTGGGAATCATCAGATATCTATCTGGGGATGTCGCCATTTATGCATGCCAACGGGATAAAAGATCCAATACTTTTTATTCACGGTGCTGAAGACAACAACTCAGGTACATTCCCGATGCAGAGTGAACGGATGTATGCAGCTGTTAGCGGCTTGGGTGGAATTGCCAGGCTTGTGATGCTTCCCGAAGAGAGTCACGGATACCGGGCAAGGGAGTCCGTTCTGCACATGTTGTATGAGCAGTCTGAATGGCTGAACAGATATGTGAAAAATGCGGAAGAGATCACCGTTGAGCTCGACTAAAAAAAAGAAATGTTGTAAATCAATTCTTAAATCTCTGAAACCATGCAAAACAATAAAATACCCCGCTTTCATCTTGCTTTTCCAGTAAAAGAGCTTGAGCAAACACTCACATTTTATCGCGATCTGCTTGGTTGCAAAACCGGCCGCAGTTCTGATAAATGGATTGATTTTGATTTTTGGGGCCACCAGGTTGTAGCCCATCTCAGCCCGGAGGATGCCGGAAAATCAGCGAGTAACGAAGTGGACGGCCACGCGGTACCGGCCAAACACTTCGGGGTAATTCTCGACTGGGATGAGTTTGATCGTCTTGCGAAAAAACTCAGGGAGCATGGCCAGGAGTTTGTCATTGAACCGTACATCCGTTTTAAAGGCGAACCCGGCGAACAGGCAACGATGTTCCTGCTCGATCCCAGTGGAAATGCTCTCGAGTTTAAAGCATTTAAAAACGAAGATCAGATCTTTGCTGTGTGATTCAGCGAGGATTCAGTTGTTTTCTAAAAAAGGAATAATTACATCACCCAAAAACCGGAATATCTCCCTTTGATATTGCCTTGATCCGCTATTGTTGAGATTGGAAGTGATGGACAAAACTGTATCGAGCTCCGGCAGTATGATGATATATTGCCCGCCATTACCCCATGCAAAAATCGCATCATACTGATTCACGGATTTTAGCCACCACATATAGCCATAATCGTATGGATTGAAGTTGCTGCGGGTATAAACAGCAATGGATTGCTGAATCCAATACTCTGAAATCAGTTGTATTCCGTTAAAACGCCCGTTATCGAGCAATAGCTGACCCGTTTTCAGCATATCGGCGGGAGTCATCGCCATATTGTTGCCGCCCATGTAGTACCCCTGCGGATCCCGGTCCCATCCGCCTATTCGAATATTCATGGCACTAAAAAGATACTGATTTGCAAAATCCAGGGTTGACATACCCGATGCCCTGGTGAGAATTACAGACAGCAGGTGAGATGTGCCGGTACTGTAAATCATCTCCCCGCCGGGCTGCTCAATCATAGGTTGATTGAGGGCAAATCTCCACCAGTTATCACTCAGTACCCAGCGGCCGTAATTTCGAAAACTTGTTGTTTCAAAACCGCTTCGCATGGTAAGAAGATCTTTGATGGTGACAGACTCCTTTACAGGGTCAGGGTTTTGCTCAAAATAATCAGGGAAATAAGTGCCGATCGGTTCATCTGCTCCGGCTATATACTCCTGTTCGATGGCAATCCCGATTAGTAGTGAGAGTACACTTTTTGAAGCAGACTTGATGTTCACATGGCGGTTTCTGTTCATCGAACCACGGTAATGTTCAGCAATAATCTGAGACTCTTTTTGGATGATTAGACTTTCAACCGTTCCGATTGCAAAGATACCCTCAATACTTTGATCAGATCCCTGTGAAAGCGCTGGCGCATTCGTAAGGCAAACCATCAAAACTAATACGGTAAGGGTGCGTATTCCTATTTTGTAAAAAGTACGACAGGCAGGTAAAACAGGGTTCATCTATTTCAGTTGATTATTTTCAGAATTAAACGTTAAGGATCATAAAAATCATTTCATTAAAAACCATGTAAATTTTAAGAATGTGATTTCGAGTACCCGTTGCTTATTGTATATTTGGCAAACCGATGACTTATTATGAAAAACACTATTCAACTTTCTGTAATCCTCACCACGCACGCAAGAAGCAGTTACTTTCATACACTGCTGGAATATCTCCTGAAGTTTGAACAAAAAGGAGTTGAAATTATCATCATTAATGATGCGGCCGACGTGGTTACATCGCAGTTTATTGCAAGAGAAATCGATAAAAGTACGAACGATCATGTGTATCTGTACGAGCATGAAGCACCAATAGGAAGAGGGGCATCGCTGAACGAAGCTCTGATTCACGCTAATGGTATGCTTGTATGGGCACCGCTCCGGGCCGATCGCTTGAACGAATCACTGCTGGCTGAGGCCATCAGGAAATTTAAGGCAGACCCGGCGGCTTTTTGGGTGTTGGATTATAACCTGCCGAGAGAACCGATGGAGTGGGTTCGGGCTGCAGAAGAGGGCGATCTGCCTGATGACAGCTGCCTGGTTTGGAACCGGCACGTGATTAAAGCAGAACAGTTTCTTTTTAATCCGTTCATGGATCAGTTACATGGGGCAGAGATGGCATTTCGCCTCGCAAAAGAGAATGTTTGGTATAAAACTGATTCGTTCTTCGTGATAGGAGAGGATCAATCCAAACATGCAAATTTGCCGGATCTGCAGGAACTTCACTTTACTGCACTCCGAATTACCGAAGAAGAGGATGAGCGAAAAGTTGTAATTAATGATCTTTCTGAAAGCCAGGCAAGAATGAACAGCCGTGTAACTGATGATGAGCTGTTGTTTCAGGCCCGCAGGGAGCTGCAGGGTGGGGATGCCAACAAGTCGCTGGAACTGATCAATAAATTTCTAAAACGTAATCCAAATCATCATGAAGGGATCCGAATTAAGATCACATCGCTGGAAAAGCTTCGCCGACATGTTGAGGCAGCCGAACTAAAACATATATTACAAAAACAGAACGAACAAAAGGCTGAAGAGCTGGTTTCAGAGGAAGAGAAAATACCGGTAATTTCTCAGCCCGTAACAGAATCATCAGAAGAGATACCAGAAAAATCTCCGGATCCGGAAAAAGCTGAGGTTGCCGAGAATAAACCGCGGGTTTCGGTTATCATTCCCACTACCGGCCATGGAAAATCACTTCTGGAAGCGGCGCTTCTTCATCTTGAAGAGGCCGTTGATGCAACCTCAACTGAACTCATTATTGTGGATAATGCCAGTATTGATGACACTTTCGACTACCTTGGCCAGTTAAAAGAGAGTGAATTTCTGAATATTAATATTATCACAAACCCAGCAAACCGGGGGTTTTCGGCATCTGTAAATCAGGGTATTGAGGCTGCTGAAGGTGAGTATCTACTTATTATGCATAACGATGTTCTGCTGGCCAAAGACAGCGTTGATTCACTTATCAGGGCATTTGAGTATTCCGATGATACCGTGGTTACTGCCCCGGCAATAACTGCTACAAATGTGCAGGCGCAAAGAATAGACTCTGAATTTTCTCAGGATGAAAAATATATTATCACAGACAGGGTGGACAGCTGCTGCTTTATGCTGAAGGCAGGGCATAGCCTGACATTTGATGAAGGTTACAGACTCTGCTTTTTCGACATGGAGGATTTCTGCCGCCAGATAACAGAAAAAGATCTGAGTATCGTGGTGACCCGCCACACAGAAGTAGAGCACAACAGAGGGAGCACTACAAAAATGATGGGCCTTGACCTGAATCCCGAACTGAAATGGATAAATCGGGCGCGATTCTATGAGAAATGGAACAGTGAGCGTGAGTTAAGCTTACCTGTTCAGGGAAGTCATCCGGAACGGTTTCGTGTTCTTGGTGCTCCGGATAATCCAATGGAACCAAATTCAGAATGGCTCGGTATTGTTCGAGAATATCTGACAAGTGAAGTGAGAACCGAAATTTTGAGAGGCACCTGGACCGACGATGAATTGACTACGATTGTGCTAACACTCCTGTTTGCAGATGAGCGTGAACTGCTGCGTACTCTTGAAGACCGGATCGAAAAAATTGCACCGGATATCTCTCTGCTGATTCTTTTTGTGAACTACTACTTCAGAAAAAATATCTATTCACGCTGCAAGCACTACATTGAAAAAGCAGAAAAACCGCATGCAATTTTTGAGATGTACAAACTAAAAATTAAGGTAGCCGAAAAGGAGTTTGATGATGCAGTACCGCTTCTCAATAAGCTACTCGAAATGTATCCCACAAATCCTGATTTGTTTTATCTTGCCGGCGAATTATATAAGAATAGTGACGAACACGGAGAGGCAAAATCGTTTTTTGCAATGGCCAATCAGCTCGATCCGTTCAGGTTTCAGTCTGAAAATTCAGCCTTTGAGATCAAACTTTAACCGATACAGGCAGAGCTTATTCGTCTGAAAAGTTCTTCAACAAATGGTTCATGCTCTTCTTTCATGAATACACTTCGAAGAACCACGGCCTGTTTTTCGTCTACAATATAATCGGGGAAGTTTTGTGCAAAGTAATCGGCCTCAATGGTAAAGAGGCTCAGATGGAAACCCGATTCAATGTCCCTCATGCCGCTTTCAAAAATACGGCGGCTTAACCGGTTCAGTTCCTGCAGCGATTTTATTTTTGGCTCTTTAAAATAACCTACAATATCAAGATCCGGCGTATTGCAGAGCTGCCAGCCAGGCTGACGGGATACAAGCTCAGCAAATTTAGTGGCGGCCCCCCTGGTTTTACGAATCACACTTCCAAGACCTTCTGATGTAAGCGGAAGCAATCGGAGTGTAGTCCACAGAGCCGCGGCAGAAGCGCCCGCTCTTGAGCATTCAATACTAATTTCACCAAGGTGAAGATCATTCGAAGTGAAGTATGTGTAAGGAGAATCGTGCTTGAAGTATTTCCCGATGGAGGCATCCCGGTAGAAAACACTTCCGCATCCATAAGGCTGCAGACCGTGTTTGTGAGGGTCTATAACTACACTGTCGCACCGGTTCAGTTTGTTCCAGTGCTTTTGAGATGGCAATTCACCTGCGATTAGCTTGAAAAACCCTCCATAAGCTGCATCCGCATGCACCCGAAAACCAAAATGATTCGCAATATTGAGCAGATCATCCAGTGGCTCAACAATACCAAGCCCTGTGGTACCCATGGTTACTACGAGAGTGCCAATTTTATGAGCGTGATTTTTAATGAAATTGAGATCCGGAAATCCGTTTCTGTCAACAGGAATTTCAATGTATTCCGCCCGTAACAACCGGCTCATTCTGCTGTGAGTGTAATGTGCGTTTGATGATGCAGCAATTGCTTTTTCCGGATGAATTTCGCGTGCAATAAAAAGCGCCTCGAGATTGGCAACTGTTCCTCCCGATGTGAGGTGGCCAAGATGATTCGAATCATACCCAATCATTTCGGCAAGCTGATTTATCACCTCTTTTTCCATCTCAGAAGTGGGTGGGCCACCATCAAGGGCATGGTTGTTTGGATTAATGGTCATGGCAAGGGAATAAGCCAACCAAGCTGCCGGATGTGGCGGTTTCAGCATCTGTCCGGCATATTGGGGGTGATGGAAAGGATAATTATTATTCAGCTTTTCCCGGAGTTTCGAAAGAGTTGTCTCAATAACTCGGTGTTCCAGGTGAACCGGCAGAGTGTCAGATAAATCATCGCCATACCGGTTTCTCCACTCATCCAGTTTTTTAACGGCTTCTTGCAGCAGCGGGAGATATTCTGAATAGTTATTCAATACCCTATCGGAGTGTAAACGAGATTCCCATTGATAGTACTTGAGCCACCTGGACCTCATTCGAAAAATCATCATCGTAAACCAGGTCAAGACTCAGCGACGCATTCATAAAATTATTGATACGTCCTGTAAGCTTGTTGGAAAAGTAGACATCTGTACTGCTTAATGCCTTTCCAAAAGTGGTAAACGTATTAATACTTGTTGAAAGCAGAACATTGGTTGCGAGTTCTGCTTTAAAACTGGAACCGATGGTCAAACCAGCCTCATTTCGAAACCGGTCACCCTCATCCAGCCCATACGTTGTTGAGAGGTTTTCGTCCCGAACAAAGGTTTGCTGTAAACCAAGACCCGCTTCAAACGTAAAGTTATCAGATGGGATGTAAGCTAAACCAATATCCTGGCTGAAATACCCCGGTGCCATGAAGCTCGAAATAAGAATATCTTCCCCTTCCGGACCTGCTCCGTAATTGAATCCTCTGTCGAATTGAGTGCGAATTCGGATATTAGCATACGCTTTAAAGTCAGAATCATCTTCGCCAAGATCGTACATAAACCTGTTTTTAATGAATAGACGGTCATCAATTTTTCGGTTTCCTTCATTTTGAATTTGTGTTTTCCCGTAGCGGGTGTCGAACAAAAAACCGTAAGAGAAGCGATCTTTTTTGTATGCAATAGTTAGCGAAGAGCTTCCGGTTGCAGCGATATTATTCACACCGCCTTGCGCCCAGTTTGAGTAAGAGGCCTGGGAACCGTTTATACCCACTGTCCAGGAGGTGCTGCGTCCTTGCAGGGTATCGGGTATAGCAATGGAATCCTGCGCCGATAAAAATTCTGAAGTGAAAAAGAGAAAGATGAATAGGGTAAGATAGGTTTTCATGATTAGCAGGTAATTATTTTTTTATCAAAATTACATGTTTTGGTTCGTTGTCTTCAAGAGTCAGTTCTACGTGTTCATTTAATTTTGTGGGGGCATGAAAGCCAACCACTCCCGCCAGTAACGGATATTTTCGGTGGCCGCGATCAACAAGAACAGCAAGTAGAATCTTATTGAAGACAGATAGTTCGGAAATTTTCCGAATGGTTTGAAACATTGTGCCGCCACTGAATATTACATCATCAACAATCACAAGAATGTTTTTATCGTTCGGAGACGTGGGAAATTTGAAGGCTGTATCTTCATCCGCATCAACTTGGTAGAGAGGGAGATTTGTCTCCTGGATATCATCAAGATGCTTCTTCAGGCGGCCGGCTACTGCAAAACCCCGCTCGTTCAGCCCCATAAGCACCACAGGGTTGCTTTTGGCTTCTTCCAGAACCTGATAGGCCATTCGCTTTAAGGTTCTTTCAATCCTGTTTTTGTCGAGGAGAATCATTAGAAAATTGTTTGGTTTGATTATACCCTGTAAAAATACAAAAATTGAAGGCAGGTTTTACATTCACTGAAGAGTTCCTTTGAGGGATACTTTTTGAAATGTAAAACAGAAAACATTGTAAAACGTTATATTACAATAATAAATCAGAGGAAAAGTTATGAAGAACCGAACAAAAAATATCCTGTTTGCAGGTACCGTTTTTACTGCCGGAGTTGCCGCCGGCTATGTACTTGCTCCCGTCAAGCGAAAACGAAATATTGAAAAACTGCTTTCACATCTTGAGGAAATTCAGGGAAAAACACAAAGATTGCACCGTATTGTGAAGCTTAAAAGCAGCAAGAGTATTCGAAACGTTTCCGATAAAGTGAAAAGAGAGCTGAAAGAGCCAATTCCTGATCTTTACAAGGCTACTGAGGGTTTGATGATGAGCCACGATGATCTTCCGGATGGCTGAGTCTTATTCCGCATATCACGAAAATCTCTTCCAGTGGATTTGGGAACATCTCGAATTCGACTGCACCGGTTTGCAAACAGATTGCGGAAAAGATCTGATCATCACCGACACAGGTGTACTAAATCATGGAGCCGGCCCTGATTTTCTCAGATCGAGAGTTTTCATAGATGGCATGGAGTGGTATGGAGCCATTGAGATTCATAAATCAGCCGGCGACTGGTATCGCCATAAACATCATCTTGATATCAATTTTAACAGTGTTATCCTTCATGTAGTGTACTCCAGTGAAGAAAATAAGCAGGCTAAAACTGTGGCGGGCTCCAAAATTTACACACTAAGTCTGAAGCCCCGGCTGGATAAAAGTCTGCAACGTTTGCTGGAGATTAAACAATCGAAACAACTTCCGTGCGGAGGTCATGTTTCGTTTATTAATCAGGGCGCATTCGAAGCGCAGATTGAAAAAGTACACAACGATTATTTTGAGTATAAAGTAAAGGAGATTTTAAGCGGTTATCCGGCAGAAAAGCCTGTTTCAGTGGCGTGGAAACAGGCTATGCTAAAGCAGCTGTTCAAAACTCTCGGGATTCCCCAAAACAGAGAACCTATGGAGTTGCTTTGTACTTTATTGCAGCAAAGAGAATTAGCCCGGTTCTCATTAAGAGAGTTTGTTAAAGAAGCGGAGGCTCTTGCATTTGATGGCAAAGTACTGAAGTGGTCGCACACAGGTATGCGCCCTGCAAGCAGGCCGGCAAAAAGGGTTGAACAGGCTGCTGCACTTTTCTATATCATAGATCGTACACCATTGGGAGATTTTTTTCACTCTCCGGAAGATGTTTGGAAAAGAATTAAGAGCTCAATTCCGGCGAATTACTTAGCCGGAAAAGGCCGGCAAAAACTACTCTTCAACACCAACATTTTACCTGCTTTATATTTGCTTGGGGATCTGCTTCATCATAAAGAACTTTCCAACAGTGCGAAACAGCTTTGGCTGGATGGCCACCAGTTTGTTCCTCAGGAGATAAAAAAACCTTTTCAGCAAGCAGGTTTCAGCCTTGGCAGGAATGCCGGGAAGCTTGGGCTGGCGCATCAATTTAAACGATTTTGCAGCGAAAGAAACTGCCATCGGTGCGAGGTGTTCAAAAGTGCAATTCGTTCTTGATTGATTTCATATCTCTCTCTATCTTTGGTGTCTGTCAATATTCCGAAGATTGCCCGGTCGTCTAATGGCAGGACAGCTGGTTTTGGTCCAGTCAGTGGGGGTTCGAATCCTCCCCGGGCAACATCTACACATAAAAGGATGCCAAAGCAGGTACTCCTTTTTTCTTTTTAACGACACTACTTAGTTAGTTGGATACGCCATTAGCCATATTTGCGGGAAGAAGTAACCTGGCACTTTCCCGTGCCATTGCTGAAAGTTATGGCACCGAGCTTGGTGAGGTGACTATAAAATCTTTTTCTGACGGCGAGCTCTATGTAAAGTACGAGCAGAGCATTCGGGGGGAAGATATTTTTCTGATTCAGTCGACACCACCTCCCGGCGATAACATTATGGAGCTTTTGCTTTTACTGGATGCAGCAAAGAGGGCATCGGTGAAGCGGGTTACAGCTGTTATTCCCTATTTCGGGTATGCACGGCAGGACAGGAAAGATCAGCCGAGGGTATCGATTGCATCCAAACTAATGGCAAATGTACTGGTTGAAGCCGGCGCCGACAGAATTTTAACCATGGATCTGCATGCATCTCAGATTCAGGGTTTTTTCGATATCCCGCTGGATCACCTGTATGCCAGCCGGATTTTTATTGAGTATTTCAAGAAAAACCCGATTGAAAATCTTGTAGTGGTAGCACCCGATGTTGGCAGTTTAAAAATGTCGAGAGCGTACTCAAAAAAACTGGGTGCAGGGCTTGCATTTATTGACAAGAGAAGGCCCAAACAGAATGTGGCCGAAGTGATGAATATTATTGGTGAAGTTGAAGGAAAGCATGTACTGATCGTGGATGATCTGATCGATACTGCGGGAACCATCACCAATGCAGCAGTTGCCCTTAAGGAGCGAGGTGCATTAAGCGTAATTGCAACCAGTACACACCCGATACTTTCGGGACCTGCATATCAGCGGATTGAAGACTCACCCATTGATATGCTTTTGGTAACAGATACAGTACCGCTCAGAAAACCATCTGATAAAATACAGGTGCTGAGTGTTGCAGGTATTTTTGCCGAAGCAATACAACGAATTCATACAAATGATACGATAAGTGCTCTATTTGATGATTAATCAATAATTGAAAACAAATGAATCAACCAGAACTATATAAACTTGAAGGCGAGAGCAGAGATTTAGGCAAGAGGTCTTCTGATCAGTTAAGGGAAACTCTTAAAGTTCCTGCTGTACTCTACGGCCCGAAAATTGAAGAAAACATCCATTTTGCAGTAAGCGAAATTGATCTTGAGAAAATTTTATCATCAAGTCAGACCAAGCTTCAGCTTCTTACCGTAAATGGAAAAGAGTATAAAACACTGCTCAAAAATGTAGAATTTGATCCCGTTACCGATCGGGCACTACATGCAGATTTCTATGTACTTGATGCCGATACTCCTGTAAAACTGAAGATACCTATACGTTTAAAAGGTATCGCAAAAGGTGTGAGAGACGGTGGCGGCCGTGTATTCCAGCCGCTGCGCATTGTTCGCATCAAGGTACTTCCTGATCGTATTCCGGCCCAGTTCGAACTGGATATCACATCGCTGAATATTGGCGATTCTCTCCATGTAAGCGAGCTTGATATGGAAGGTATTGATCCGCTTGACGATCCGAAACGAACCATTGTAACCATTGCACCTCCGAAATCTGAGAAACTCTTCACATCAGCTCTTGAAGATGAGGATGAAGATCTCGAAGAAGTAGCAGAGGGTGAAGAGGCAGTAGCAGAAGGAGAAGAAGCTGCCGAAGGTGAAGAAGCCGAAGAAACAAAGGAATAACAACGTGATCTTCTGTTTATGGCACTGATTGTTGGCTTGGGGAATCCCGGAGTTGAATATAAAGGTACACGCCATAATGTAGGTTTCGATCTAATTGATAAACTATCTGATAAAATGGCCATTACTCTGGAACAGGGTAATGGTCTTTTTTTTATAGGGGAAGGGCATTTTAAAAGCAAAAAGGTTACTCTGCTCAAACCCACTACTTATATGAATCGAAGTGGCAAAGCTGTTTCTAAAGCACTTGCCCAAACGGGAGATTCTGCCACCGACTGTATTATTTGCCACGATGATATTCACCTGGATGCCGGTAAAATACGGCTGCGTCCCGGAGGAAGTTCGGGTGGGCATAACGGCATTACTGATATTATCGAATCACTCCAAACGAAAAACTTTCCAAGGCTTAGAATTGGTATAGGAAATGAGTTTTCCAGGGGGCGGCAGGCCGATTATGTTCTCTCCCCGTTCACCGATTCACAACAAATACTCATTGATGAAGCACTTGAAGTTGCATCCGATGCAATTTTGCTGTTTCTTCGTGGTGGCATAGATCTGGCTATGAACAAATTTAACTAATGAAGACACACCGTTAACTGAAAAATCAATAACCATAATCATGTTAAACACAATTATCTATCTAATTCCGGCG
>SLGA01000132.1 GCA_007123985.1 Balneolaceae bacterium
AATTCTCGTTGCCATCTGCAGTTGTGGTTCCGACACTCTCACCATTCACATAAAGTGTGATAGCAGCACCGGCATTTGAACTGCCTGTTACGGACGTGTCTCCTGCATCGATTTGAGCCGGTGTAATTACAGGTGTACCGGAAATAAACGATCCAGCTTCACCGCCGGATTGCACGATTTGAGATTCACATTCATCCTGATATTGGACAGATACCTGAAGCCCGGTTTGATTGAAGAAATTCCCGCCACCTCCTGAACCGGTAAATTCTAATTCAAAATTGTACCCATCGATACTCTCATTAACACTAAAATTAGCATTTCTGTACCCAATGTCAGGTCCGTCAGTAGTGGCGTATATAGTTCCATCGGCATTGTAAAGCCTTACGATCAAGTCGTTATTTAAATCAGTTATCGATAGTCCCGCAGGTAAATTTGGCACACTCATTTCGAATCGGTTTCCGGAACGTACAGCTCTTACGGGTGGTGAAGTACAGCTTTCAGCAAGTTGTCCCAATGATCGAACATAAATTTCATTACTTTCACCTGATGGGTCTTTTCCGGCAGCATCTGCTTCCACCGTTATATAATGGCCGAAAAGTAGCGGATCAAGTCCTGATATTGACTAAATATTGTCTATTAAGGAAGTTGTATGCGTTGTTTGAAGTTCACCATTGCCATTGTATATACGAACTGTAATTTCAGTACCATCTACTTCTGTACTGGTGCCATGAAGTGTGGTTTCTCCTTCCAACGGATTTCTGGCTGTTGGAATTGCTGTCACGAGATTTCCAAATCCACTGCCTCCATCCTGCAGATCATTCAGCGTAATTGCCGGAACAGATTCAATGTAGCTTACCAGTGCGGCGGTTCTGTTACGATAGAGGCGGTCATCAACACCTGCAATATCTGAAAGTGTGCCTGTTATACCGCTCTGAGCACGTGTAATGGTAGTAGCTACCGCCTTAAATGGCTGTGATGGATCTAATAAACCGCTGAGAGCCGATAGGGGTACATAAAAATCATAAAAAAAGCCGGTTACTCCAGTTATAGTTAAGTCGGAAATAGCTTTTTGGAAATATGGGTTTTCTCCCCCCGGCAGCGTCGTTTCGGAAGTTATACCATTTTTGTCGAGCTCATAGATAGTAACACCGGTACCCGTTTCCAAAACCACCTCAAACTGAAACCCCGGATTGGTTTGTGTAAAATTTGCAGACCTT
The DNA here is from genome assembly GCA_007123985.1 of Balneolaceae bacterium. Lineage (GTDB taxonomy): Bacteria > Bacteroidota > Rhodothermia > Balneolales > Balneolaceae > Rhodohalobacter. The sequence continues at coordinate 1,218 of SLGA01000132.1, forward strand.
GGCCCAAACGATTCAAATGCTGTGTTAAACAGAAAACTATACCCTTTTGATGCTGTGGATTGGCCTGCAAGCCGAATACGGAATAGAACTTTTTCATTATTACTATCATAATACATAAAAGCAGCAGGACTGCCATCCTGGCCGGCTATTAGCTCTGTGTGGCCTCCGGAAGCACCTGTACGGGGATCGCTTAATGGTTCTTTTTGCAATTCAGGCAAGCCAAAAAATGATATCCCATTTATAAACACATTACCTGTGCTGTTGGGATCTAATATGGCACGCCCTTCAGTAGTTGATGCAGGTTTATAAATAAATCCCTGTGTTTGAGCAACTATTACTGTTGGCAGAAAGAAACCAAACAGAATAAAAAAAGCCCATAGCTTTCTGCTGGATATAGCCATCTTATTTGTCCCGAAAAATTAGTTAGATTTTAGTTAAATCTGTAGAGCAACTGAGCAAGGTATTCTTAATAATGCCGCTAAATTTACAGATCTTTTTGGTAATTAAATAAAAAAGAGTCTGCAGTAAGAAAATGAGAGTAACTTTAATCTCAACTCGATAAAATTGAATCGGATTTTCGAAAATACTTTTAATATAAATCTATATTTTATAATGAGAAAAGCGTGAGAAAATCAGCCAACCTTCGCATCTCTTATGAATCTTCTTGCAGCCCACCTGCTACCCCACCAACCCATAACAACAGCGAGCAGAATTGTACCGCTTACAAGGAAATACCACTTACCAAATGGCCAACTGAGTACACCCACCTGTGGAATAAATTGCGGTATAAACAGCTCAAAGAGTGTATAGATAAGCAGTGATGCCAGGCTACCGGCAATTAAACCCTGCAGCACACCTTCAACAAGAAACGGCCTTCTAATAAACGCATTTGTAGCTCCAACCAGTTTCATCGCTTTGATGAGATCTCGTTTGGCATAGATGGTCAGTCGAATGGTGTTGAATACCAAAATCATCGCTACAAACAGAATGAACAATCCGATGGCTATGCCGGCGATAAAAAATGTTTCTGTTCTCTCTTCTATAGTCTGCAGCAGTGCCAGATTAAATCGTACTTCATCAACTCCTTCAAGCCCCCTGATTTCCGTAACTACCGAATCTATCTGTGCTACCTGATATTGGTCGGACATGGTAAGTCGAAACGAAGCGGGCAAAAAATCGAGCCTGGCTATTGTTTCAGATCCTAAACCAAATTCCTGCTGAAATACCTGTGAAGCACTGTCTTTTGATATGAAGGCCAACCCGGAAACTTCCGGTTTTTGGAGCAACATATTTTGCAGCCGATCGATGGATGAGTTATCCATATCCTGTAAAAACACTTCCACTTCTACCTGTTGTTTCAATACCTGCGAAACTTCATACGCATTATAACCGATTCTGAAGAGTACCCCAATCAGAAGAACAGCTATAAATAATGAAAACATTGAAGTAAATGCAGCAAGTTTAGCCCTTCCGAGTCCTGCAAATCCTTCTTTTAACACATAACCTACACTCATTTCATCCTGCTAATTTGTAAATAAAACCCGTATTCCAAACCTGAACCGCATCTCCGGCATCGGGTACCCAACAGACTCAAAGTAGCCCAGCTGATCAATCCGGTCAAGAATATTTTCCCACTTCAGTAAAAGCATAAACCATCTAACACGAGCAGATAGATCAAAGTCGAGCCTGTAGAATGAAGGGTTTATAAACTCGTTTGTTCCATGCTGCCATCTGTTGAGCGGGGTAAAAAATTCCGCGGTTCTGTATGCGTTGGGTGAAAACATACCCGAAAAACCGGCTTTTACATAGGTGGCACGATTGAAAAGATAGTTTTTCCAGTACAAGTTTCCTTTCAGCCAGATTCTGTCTCCCGAATCGGATAATTGCTGATTAATCGGGTTGCTGCTTGTTGATGAAAATGAATTATACGTGCCTGAAATTTCTCCTTCAAAAATCCGGGCATTCAGTGCCAGCCATGCTGTACCGCTTACCATCGAATAGGGATCAATATTTTCAAACACGCCTTCAGAGTTCACGAACGGTGCATGTTCAGTTTCACGCATATCACCGCGAACACCAAGCTCAAGAATACGGCTAAGCCCTATACGCGCCTCCGCACCAAACAGCAGGCTCTCCTCATTCACCAGATCAAGATTTCCGGAAAACTGGTTTGATTGCCAATACAGAGCTTGTATATCAGGTGCACGGGAGAGATATCCTGCAAAAACCGCCAGCGAAGTGCCTCTCAACGGCTCTAATTTAATTCGAGCGCTTGCATCTGTTGTTGAACGGCCATCATCAAAGTACGTATTCTGTGCTGATGCATCGGCCCGGGCAAAACCAAAAAACCGCTGTGTGAACCTTCCAGATACGGTCCCGCCAAGCCAACTTGTTTCTGACAAATTTCTGCCTTCATTTTCAGACAAAGCAAAAGCCCTGACTGTTCCCGTTAGTTGCGTTGACCCTGTTCCAATTTTTTGCCGTGCAAACAGTTCAATATTTCGGAATGATGTGGCAAGTGTGTCGGCATTGTATGTAAGATCCCATTTATCGGTTTGGTAATGAAGACCAAATTTAGTGGATACCGTTGAGGTTGTATCGCTTCGATGATGCAGCTGCAGATAGATATCACTGGATGTTTGGTCGGCATTGGCATTGTTTTGCAGCGGAGTTTCAATAAAATAGTTAAAGGCAAAAAAGCGTGGGTCTGTCAGGTTATATCCAAATGATTCCTGCCTTTCAAGCGAGTTATTGATGTAACCTGCTTTCAGAAGCCAGTTGTGATTTAACTGATGATATAATCTTGCTACAACCTGCCGGCCCTCTACCTCCTGCCTGTTATAACCGGCTCCGTCCCTTCTGTCCCAGAATGAGAGTTCCAGATTTGTATCCTTTCGCAGGTTCTGGGTGTACGTAAACTCGAGACTGCGGTGATTAAATTTACTTTCATCAAAGTTCAGATACGTTCTTGGCTGTACAAGGTAGTGATCCCTGAGCCTGGTTTCTGCCATGTAGCTGCCCCCATAATTCATCTCATTGAACACCCCGATTTTATGGAAAGCGAGACGGTTCCAGTTTACACCACCCGTCAGCGGATCATTCAGGTTCATCCCCTCCATTTCGAGGTTCAGATGGCGAGATTCAAAGGCGTACAGTTCAAGACCGTCCATTTTACCTACCGTTCCCATCCGGTAGGTAATGGCCCCTCTTCGGGTATGGAACCGGTCAAACAAGTTCAGCATATTTACCCAGCGAAGAGTACTGTCTGTCTCTGCTGTTTCGAAACTTCCGTGCGTGTGATAGTTCCATATATGCACAGTATCCTGCCTCACTTCCTCGGGTTCCTCTTCGAGTTCCGCACTTGGCTGAGGTATTGTATCCTGCACAGCAGTATCAGGCAGAGTATCAAGCTCAACGGGTACTAAAACGGTATCGGGCAAAAGAGAGTCGGGCAATACAGGTTGTGGAAGGGTGTCTGGCAAGGAGGGTGCAGGAATTGTATCCCATGAAATGACAATAACTTCCGGTTTTTGAAGATTCTCCAAAAATCGAACTTCACCCCAGGATGATAAAAGAAATCCTATCAAAAACAGAACCTTCAAGAGTAGTGGGGTTTAAGTTCGTAAGGATATGTTTTAATACCCAGCAATCTGCGGCGAACTGTTTCGAGGGCAACCATTACCGTGCGCTGCTTGTTTACCAGGCGGTTATTGGTGAATACGGTTTTCAGGGCAAAATTTTCATTCTTTAAATAAAATCCAATCCAAACTGTACCTACCGGTTTTTGGTCTGTACCACCGCCGGGTCCGGCAATTCCTGTCGTTGAAATTCCCACATCAGCACCAAATTTTTTTGCAGTATTTCTGGCCATCGCAAGAGCCACATTTTTACTTACTGCACCAAACCGATTAATTTCCTCTTTTTCAACACCCAGTATATCTTCCTTTGCCCGGTTTGAATACGCAATTACCCCGCCAAGCATGTATGCACTTGAACCGGCAATATTGGTAATTTCGTTGGCAAGCATTCCGCCCGTACAGCTTTCAGCAACAGCAATCGTCAATTTTTTCTCCGTAAGCAGGTTGCCAACCACTTCAGTGAGGTTTTGATCTCTCTCCTTCGTAAAAACAAAATCGGCTGTCTTTTCATAGACCATCTCCCTGAGTTTGAGAAGTTTTTGTTCAGCCTTTTCGGTTGTTTCCGCTTCAGCGGTGAGGCGCATTGTTACTCCACCGGGATTTGGCAGATAAGCCACTCCAATACCATTATTTGTGTATTCATCAAGATTACCGATCAGATCGCTCAACGTACTTTCAGGAATGCCCGCTGTCTTCAAATAGTCGGTTACACGCACGTTAAGCCCTTTATAGATCGAACTCAATTTCGGAATAACTCTCTTATTCATCAGATACTTCATCTCGTAGGGTACACCCGGCAAAACTGCTAAATAGTGTTCGTTTTTTTGAAACCACATGCCCGGAGCGGTGCCCTGTGCATTAAAAAGTACTTCACTCGCATCTGGCACAGCCGCCTGTTCAATATTTGAAGGTGATAATGTGAAGCCCCTGTCTGAAAAAATCTTTTTGATATGATTCAATACCTGTTCATTCTGAATCAGCTTACTGTCAAAAATTTCAGCTACTATCTTTTTTGTGATATCATCATGTGTGGGGCCAAGTCCACCAGTAACAATGGTAACATCAGCTATATCGAGAGATTCAGTTATTCGTTGTTTAATCAGGGCATAGTCATCTGGAATGGTAAAAATCTGCTCGGTTGTTATCCCCAAATGCGTTAAAGCTTGCCCAATGTAGGCAGCATTTGTGTTAATGGTGTCTCCTATCAACAGTTCATTTCCAATAGATATAATGTGCGCTTTTTTCATACGCATGGAAAATAGTGTTTTGCTGAACATTGATGAAATAGAGTTTGTGGTTTATGCATTGGGATTTGAAGAACTTTCAGTTACCACATTTTTTATATTCAGGTATAAGAATTCTATTACTGTCTGCAGGTTCTGCCTTTCAACTCAGAATGAAAGTATCAATTAATTCGTAAGAGTTTTACCTTATTCCCGTGGAAAAATTACCCAACATACTCAGTGGCTTCCGGTTAGTCATGGCGCCTGTATTTCTAATTCTGTTCATCCAGGAAGATGTTTTATTAAGAGGTTTGAGCCTGGTGGTTTTTGCTGTGGCTGCTATAACCGATTATTTTGACGGATATTATGCCCGCAGATATGAAGTGGAGAGTGATTTTGGCATTTTTCTGGATCCGCTTGCTGATAAATTTCTCACATTTGCCGGATTTGTTTGCCTGCCGTTTCTGGATCCAGGTCAGTTTCCCTGGTGGGCTGTTGTTGTAATTGTACTGAGAGACATTATCATTACAAGCCTTCGGATTTTCACAAATCGTAGAGGAATTACCCTTGAAACCCGTAAAACGGCCAAAGCAAAAACTGCAATACAGATGGGTTATCTTTATGTAGCTCTGCTTTTTGGATTTTTTCTTCTTTTTGGCGGAGAATTCGGAGAGTTTGTGCAGTCGATTTATGCTCTGGATCTTTTTTACTGGGGAATGATGGTGGTTGTGGCTATCACTGTCTATTCCGGGATTGAGTATTTTGCAGTAAACCGGCATCTTCTTTTCGGTAAAAAATAATTCATACCCATTCTGCTTCACTAATCGCGCTGATATGCAACGCACTAAAATATGGATCGGAACACTTTTTGGCGCTGGCCTTATTCCATTTGCGCCGGGTACATGGGGTAGCTTTTTCACGCTTCCTTTCATCTACTTCGCAGCTGTTTTACATCCCGGTTTTGGGTTATATGCACTTTTATTGATAACTATACTTTTTTCCCTATGGTGTACCGATGAAAACGTACAAAAGTTCGGCAATGATCCAGGTCAATTCGTTATGGATGAAAGTGCCGGACAAACGGTTGTATTTTTAGCTGTGAGTTTTCACCAAGCGGGGTCGGATCTACTGATTCTTTTGGCAGGATTTCTTCTCTTTCGGCTATTCGATATCCTCAAACCACTCGGAATTAAAGCAGTGGAAAAATTGCCCGGAAAATTCGGTATATTAGCAGATGATTTGCTGGCCGGTTTGTATGCCCTAATATGCCTTGAATTGTTCATTCACTTCGTTCCCGGTTTTGCATAATAAAATCAACTGATAATACGTCCTTAACATTTACTCAATAATTTAAAGGCTTTTAAAGAGAACAGAACTGAACATCTGTTCTTGAATTTTTAATAAAGAATTACAGATTTAACAGTACTAACATGATAATCGATACTACATTTTCCAGAGAGCTTGCAAAATCTCTGCTTGAAATAAATGCCGTTGTTTTGCGGCCAAATAATCCATTTACCTGGTCTTCCGGCTGGAACTCTCCCATCTACTGCGACAATCGCTTAACATTGCGTCATCCGGAATTACGAAAGAAAATTTCAAAGGCATTTACAGAAATTATTCAAAAAGAGTGCCCCGATGTTGCCGTAATTACAGGAACTGCCACAGCTGGAATTCCCCACGCAGCTTGGGTTGCACAATCACTCGATAAGCCTATGGCCTACGTTCGTGCTAAGGCAAAAGCGTATGGGCTGGGTAATCAGATTGAAGGCGGAGTTGACAAGGGGCAATCTACCGTGGTAATTGAGGATTTAATCTCCACCGGCGGTTCTGCCATATCCGTTATTGATGCCCTGTTATTTATCGGTGCCGATGTTCAAGCTGTGATCAGTATTTTTACATATGGCTTCGAGCTGGCCAACAATAAATTTAAAGAGAGAAATATTCCGGTATTTACCCTTACTGATTATGCTACACTGGTAGATGTTGCGTTAGAACAGGGATACATTAAACAGGAAGACATGAATATGCTCAACGCCTGGCGTGAAAATCCTTCTGAATGGCCCAATTAGACTCACAACTTGCACAATTTACTGCAGCTACAGCAGCGGCAACGCTCTCAACCGGACAAAAACTGATCCGGAATTTCAGATACTATCGTGCAGCTACCTCAGATGAGGAAATAATCACACGGACAGAGCTGCTTCTGATTTGCCACAACATCCGAATGGATATGTTTGGCATGCACAACCTCCTGAATGATGAAGAGATGCAACAATCTCCGTTCCTCGTATCTCTGGCCAGCCGAATTAACGATTCTTACGAGAACCTGCACAGAAAAATGCTTTTTTTTGATGCAAAATTGATTCAAGATATTATACCCGAGATCGACGCGCAGCGGCAATTTTGGAGTGGCTATACGGAACCCTCTTTCTATAATTATGAGTTAACGTACAGCCTGGAACACACTCTTCCGGTTACAATTAAAATTATTGAAGATCAAATCAAACCATTTCCTGATCAGATCGAAATCTGACACAATTTACTTACACAGTTATTTAATTATGAAGTACTTAGCCCCTTTATTTTTTGTATCACTATTACTAACCGGATGTCTCGATACTCCAAGCGCTTCATTTGGCGATCCCGTTGATGAAACCGACTTTCTCGAAGAATATGCTCAGCAAGAGGGGGTTTTTCAAACCGAAAGTGGCTTGTTGTACAGAATTATCAACGAAGGTGAAGGCGAAAGGCCCGATGAAGGAAAAGTTGTATTCGTGGAGTACGAAGGGCGCCTGATCACCGACGAAGTTTTCATGGAAACCGATGATCTGGAATATTTCCCTCTAACAGATGACATTATCGAAGGAATTTTTGAAGGAATTCAGTTGATGCGCGAGGGTGCAGAGTATGAGTTTGTTCTGCCTTCCGAGCTTGGCTATGGCCAGAGGCCACCACAAGGAACTCCGATTCAAAATGGA
>SLGA01000170.1 GCA_007123985.1 Balneolaceae bacterium
AACTTTTGTGGTCCATTTGGCAATTTTCTTGGAAAACAGCAGTGATACAAGGGATATACCCATACCAAAAATCAGGCAGAATACAAGCAGTGCCTGCAGATTGAGGTTGGTTCCGGATTCATCCAGGAAAGAACCAACTCCCAACAGCGACATCGTAATGCTTGCCACAATAAGTATGGCAAAGTTGGTAGCCAGAAATAATAAAATACGCTTCATGATGTACTTCTATTTTTAGTTAAATGATATTCTTTATGGCGCCTCTTCGTTATGAAATCGCCTGTTCAATGATCGTTATCTCAGTAATTACAACAATCGTGCCGCATCTTTTGCAAAATATGTAGCAATGAGATCAGCTCCGGCTCTTTTAAACGCAATGAGTGCCTCCATCATTGCATGCTCTTCATTAAGCCAGCCTTTTTCGGCAGCAGCTTTTATCATTGCATATTCTCCGGATACATTGTAAACAGAAACGGGAAGGTTAATCGATTCTTTTACGGCCCGAACCACATCCAGATACGGAAGACCCGGTTTAACCATAATAATATCAGCTCCTTCAGATTCGTCTGAAATCGCCTCTTTTACGGCTTCACTGATATTTGCAGGATCCATCTGATAAGATTTTTTATCCCCAAAACCGGGTGCCGAATCCAGTGCGTCGCGAAACGGCCCGTAGTAGGATGAAGCATATTTTGCACTGTACGACATAATTCCGGTGTTATGAAATTTCGCATCTTCAAGAAACTGACGGATAACTATAACTCTGCCGTCCATCATGTCTGATGGCGCAACAAAATTAGCACCGGCTTCCGCATGGGTCACCGCCATTCTGGCAAGCAGCTCCGCACTTTCGTCATTAAGTATCTGCCCCTCTTTCACAATGCCGTCGTGTCCGTAAATGCTGTAGGGATCCAGGGCAACATCAGTCATTACTACCATTTCAGGAAATTCTTTTTTGATCGCGCGCACAGATTGCTGCATCAATCCCTTTGGATTTAGTGCCTCAGTGCCTTCGTTGTCCTTTTTGGCATCGGGTATTTTGGCAAAAAGCAGAACGGAGGGTATGCCAAGCTTGCTGATCTCTTCAACTTCTTTTAATAACAAATCAAGCGAGTAGCGAAAATAACCCGGCATAGATGGAATTTCTGATTTCAGTTTCTGGCCTTCAACTACAAAAAGAGGTGCAATAAAATCATTTATGGAAAGAGAATGCTCAGAAACCATCTTGCGTATGTTTTCACCGGCTCGAAGGCGTCTTCCCCTAAAATATGGATATTCTGAATGGCTCATTTGTTGATTCCTCTGTTTGATTAGTAAGTGGTGGTCATCCGAGATGGAACCACAAGTGTAATGTCGGCCGATTGTAGTATATCTGTATCCACATCATTCGGGTCATCAACGGTGATGGTGTTGATGGTGAGAATGTTGTACCCGGAAACCATCTCCTTGATGTACCAAACTATTCCCTCTCTGTCATTTGAATGATAAGACCCGTTGAGGTGGATCATCCGGTCATTCAACCCCATGTTCAGTAAAATGAAGTGTGCCATGGTTGCATCTTTTACGGCTTGTGCATAAATCAGATTATCCCCTCCGTGACCGTGTGCCATTTGCAACATATTTTGATATGCGGGCAGATCCTTGTCCACATAGATGGGAAGCGGGGCTACCCACTGTTTTGCTGCAGCTCCCAGTGCACTCAGTGCATCGAGCCCATCCCTGTAAACAGATGATGCATATCTTCTCGGAATGTTGGTGGCTACCAGTTTCAGATTGTTCGATCTGGCAAACTCAACAATCGGTTTGTAATCGGTTTGATAGTTATTCCAGAGCCGGGCTTCACTCTCAAAGCTGTTATGGCTGATGATTCCGCTGAAATATTCATCAATCAGCACCTGTTGATCGGCTTCGAACATTTCCATGCCAATCATTAGATTTGCAGATTGGTCAGCCGCTAAATCCCGTACCATTTCATGCTGAAGCCAGTGTGCGATAGCACTGTTATGAAGCTCACCAAAAAAGATCAAGTCATGCTGTAGAGACTGTTCAATCAGGTTTGAATAGCCGATCACCTCTCCGTCTTTGGTGTAGAGAAGGTATGCCGGCTTCTCATTCTCCACTTTCGTAAAAGCCAAAATAGTAAAAGCTGCAATCAGCAGTATTGTTTGGCGCATCATATATTTGATTTTTCTGATGTAAGATCACATTAAATCACAGAAAATAAATCTACCGATTTAACATGAATTCGCTGTTAAGAATGTTTACTGAGCGTCTTCCAGCATCTGCTGCCGAATTGCCTCAAATTCATCACCGGGGTACCACTCCATCATCTCATTCGCGTTAATTACATCCAGTGATGCCCGAAAAATTAGCCGCGTATCAGCTTCCATGCCTGTCATATCCCAATAGTCGTTAATCTCATCTGAAAGTGCATGATAATTTGCTGCTCGAACACTATCGGCAATCTGGTTGAAGTTTTCCGGTTTATCAAGATATTGCCGGCCGGGATTAGGGTATAATGCCGGAATCCCCACGCGGGCATAAGAGAAGTGATCAGACCGATAGAAAAATCCCTGTTGCGGTTCCAGGTCTGGTACTATGGTTCGTGCTTCACGCTCGGCATGATCCCGCAGAATTTCTGTCAGTGTATTTCTTCCGTATCCCACTATTACAATATCTCTGGTTTCGCCAAAAATCTGCATACTGTCCAGATTGATATTGGCAGATACGTTCCCGGGATGAACTGTAGGATTTTCTGACCAATACCGAGAGCCAAGCAATCCCATCTCTTCCGCACCAACAAACATGAAGAGGACACTTCTTCTAAGGTCATCTTGCACCTGGTTCAATGCTTTAGCAATCTCTAATACAGCTGCCGTTCCGGATGCATTATCCCATGCACCGTTGTAAATTGAATCTCCGTCAACCGGTTCGGGTGCAATACCAAGGTGATCGTAGTGTGCCGAAAATATCACATATTCATCGCGCAGATCGGGATCATTTCCTTCAATTTTTCCGATCACGTTTCTGGATGACATGTCACTGTAATGCGCTGTGAGATTTACATCCATTGTTACACCTTCAAGTACAACGGGGCGAAATTCGCGATCTGCTGCAGCATCGAGCATTTCGTGCAGGTTGAGGCCGGCGTGGTTAAATAGTGCTTCGCTTACATCTTCGGTAAGCCAGCTGTTAAACAGGGGCCTTCCGGCCGGGTCATCCGTTCTTGGCAGTGTGAATCGTTCGCGTCCCCAGCTGTTTTCAACTACTGACCAGCCATAACCTGCAGTTGGTGTAGTATGCACAATAATTGCTCCGAGAGCTCCCATCTCTTCAGCTTTTTCAAATTTGTAGCTCCATCTGCCATAGTACAGGCGCGAATCACCATCAAAAATATTCGGATCATGCGAAGGATCACTATTTTTATAGACCAATACTTTTCCTTCTACATCCACATCTTTGTAATCATCCCAGTCGAACTCAGGCGCCTGTATTCCATAACCTACATAAATCAGTTCGGCATTTTGCACCTCAACAAGCTCCGCTTCGTTACTTGGCCATGCCATAAACTCACCGCCAAACGATAAATTTTCAACTGCCTGGCCATTTTTGTTAATAACAATTGCAGAAGCAGAACCTTCTACTCTTTGCCCCAGCAACGCAAATTCCTGAACAAAAGAACCATCATCCATGCCGGGCTCAATACCCATATTCTGAAGCTCATTTATAAGGTATTCTACAGATAGATCTTCACCACGGGTTGCCGGTGCACGTCCTTCAAATTCATCTGATGATAGTATTTCGATGTGATTTAGCAGCGATTGCCCGGTAATGCTTGAAGCTGCACGATCTGTTTGCGAGCCGCAGCCAATAAAAAACAAGACTGCAAATGGAATGAGTAGCGTATATTTTTTCATGATTAGACTTTATTCGGTTGTTGTTCAAGACAGGCAAAATACATCTTTCCAACCCTCACTAACAAATATTTGGTATCTGTTTGCTTAATCACACATCCCCTGTTTGATTCCCAAATATTTCTTTTAAATTGGAGGAAACATCTGCTACCTAATTAATCGCTTTTGCTTATGAAACTTCTGATTTATCTGATTCCCGCACTTTTTATTCTGCCTCTTTTTACTGCATGTACCCACCAAGCCGATATAAAAGAATTTATCTATGCCGGCACGTTTGATGGCAGAGACAGCCAAGGCATATACGTATTTGAATTTAACCGCGAAACAGGAGAACTCAGCCATATCGACACGATGACTGATCGAATCGGACCTAATTTCCAGGCCATTCATCCAAATAATCAATTTCTCTATTCCGTTAGCGATGATCGTTTTAATGACGAAGAGCCGTTTGGAACGGTTTCTGCCTATAGAATTGACAGCTCATCCGGAATACTGCAACTTATCAATGAACAATCGGTTATGGGCCGAGGAACTGCACATGTAAGCGTGGATCCGCTGGGCAGCTACCTGTTTGTATCTAATTATTCTGAGGGCAACCTGAGTCTTTATCAGATTCATGATGACGGCAGTATTTCAGAATCCGTGGACATACAAAATCATGAGGGAAGCAGTGTGAATACGCAGAGACAGAACGCGGCCCATGTTCATTCAGCTATTCCATCTGCAGATGGCAGATTTTTATACGTAAGTGATCTGGGTATTGATAAGATTATGATCTACCGGATTGATCGCGATAATCACGCTCTCGAGCCGGAAGATATTCCCTGGTTTGAAAATGAACCGGGAGCCGGCCCAAGACATTTTACTATTCACCAAAATGGGCGATTTGCCTACTCTGTTGAAGAACTCACATCTACCGTTGCAGTTTTAATGGTTGATGAAACATCAGGAGCTTTGAATCAAATTCAACGCATAGAGATGCTCCCTGACGATTTTGATGGAAACAATACTGCAGCTGATATTCATATTTCACCAGACGGACGCTTCCTCTACGCTACTAACCGTGGCCATGACAGCCTTGCTATCTACCAGATTGACCAGGCAAATGGAATGCTCACTCTCATTGGGCATGAGGCTACCCGTGGTGGGCATCCCCGCAATTTCATGATTGATGAACTGGGCGAATTTTTACTTGTTGCCAATCGTGATGACGATAACATCGCAATCTTTAGGCGAGACACTGAAACAGGACTTCTTGAATTTGTAAACGAACAATCCGCCATTCCGATGATTGTTTGTCTTACTCAGTACATTCCGTAACTCAACGCAATCATCATACAGATTTACCATGAAGCATTTTTATCAGAATAAAGTAATTCTAATTACGGGTGCAGCAAGCGGAATTGGTAAACGGTTTGCGGAACGTATTACAGAAATATCAGATGTAACACTGATACTTTGGGACAGAAATCCCAATGATCTTAAAACTATTAAAGAGCAACTCCAGGGATCGGCTCTTATCCATATTGCCAGCCTCGATATCACAGATACTGAACGTGTTGAATTTGAGGCTGAAAAAATCATCAAACAAAAACTTGTACCAGACATTATTATAAACTGTGCCGGCATTGTGGTTGGTAAATATTTCCACGATCACACCATTGCTGATATTAAGAACACAATGATCATCAATGCATTTGGCAGCATGCTGGTAACACGTCTATTTCTGAATGAAATGATGAAGAGAAATACCGGTACTATTGTTAATCTTGCCTCTGCCTCCGGTTATATAGGCAACCCAAAAATGAGTGTATATGCATCAAGCAAGTGGGCTGTTCTTGGCTGGACGGAATCTCTTCAGATTGAAATGGATCGGTTAAAAAGTAATATCAAAATTATATCTGTTATTCCCAGTTATATAAATACCGGTATGTTTGATGGGGTTAAAGCTCCTCTTTTGGTACCCATTCTTGAAACCGATCACATCGTTGACAAAATTATTTCTGGCATATATAAAGGTAAACGTACCATAAAAGCACCCTTCATGGTGCAGTTTGTACCTCTTCTAAAAGCACTTTTACCAGTTTCGATTTTTAATTGGCTTGCAGGCGGTGTATTGGGTGTCTATTCATCAATGGATCAGTTCGAAGGCAGAAAACCGAAATCATCATGAACGTTCAGAAATTAGTACAAGATCAAAAAACTTCTTATTTGAATGGCAGCACCCGCTCATTGAAAGCGCGTAAAGGTGTTTTAATACAACTAAAAAAGTTAATCTCAACTCACGAAAAAGAACTTTGTGATGCAATCAATGCCGATTTTGGCAAACCGTATATAGAATCGTACATCACTGAAATTTATACAGTTCTTGATGAAATAGATTATCACCTGAAGAACCTATCGTCCTGGATGAAACCAGTTTCAGTAGGCGGTTCTATTGTTACATTTCCTTCCAAAAATATAATCTATAAACAACCTAAAGGAACGGTATTAATAATTGGTGCCTGGAATTATCCGGTTCATCTAAGCCTGATGCCTTTAGTTGGTGCAATTTCAGCTGGAAATACGGCTATTCTAAAACCATCTGAACTGGCTCCTAATACCTCTTCAAAACTCAAAGAGCTTTTTGATAACTATTTCAAACCGGAAATTTTAGCTGTTGCCGAAGGTGGAGTTGAAGTGTCATCAGAACTTTTATCACAGCCGTTTGATCATATATTTTTCACCGGAAGTACGCGAGTAGGAAGAATTGTGATGAAAGCCGCTGCTGAGAATTTAGTTCCGGTTACACTTGAACTTGGGGGTAAAAGTCCGGCTATTGTTCATAAAGATGCCAATCTCGAGGTAGCTGCTAACCGTATCTGGTGGGGTAAAACCATCAATGCCGGGCAGACTTGTGTTGCCCCTGATTATGTGCTTATTCATGCATCACTTAAAGACGCTTTTATCAGTGCATCTAAAAATGTACTCTCTTCATTTTATCAAAATGACTATCTGGTTGATAAAAATTACACCCGTATTGTAAATAATAGCCATTTTGATCGTTTACATAATCTTTTGCAAAAGAGCATTGTAATATTAGGCGGTATATCAAATAAAAACAAACGTTTCATTGAGCCAACTCTGGTAGATGCTTCCTGGAGTGATGACATCATGAAAGATGAAATTTTTGGCCCTTTGCTTCCTTTACTTACATATGAGAATGAAAAAGAGATACCACATTTACTGAATAAAAAAACTTCTCCTCTTGCACTTTATATGTTCACAGAAAGCAAGAAATTTCAGGATTTTATAATTCAAAATGTCCCATTTGGTGGAGGCTGCGTAAACGATACTATCAGCCATTTAGGAAATCACAACCTTCCATTTGGTGGTGTGGGATATAGCGGTATGGGTTCTTATCACGGAAAATACAGTTTTGATACATTTAGCAGAGAACAGGGAATCTTGAAAAAACCATCCTGGCCTGACCCTGATGTTCGATATCCGCCATACAATGAAACAAAACTGAACTGGTTTAAGCGACTTTTTACTAAATGATATTTTTATGGTTGATAAGATCTACCAAGCAGTTGTTGCCTATAATGATGGGAGTAAATTCTCTCAAACCATAAAAGACTGTTCTTTGTCAGATCTGCCGGATAACGATGTTCTGATCAGGGTTCATTATTCATCATTAAATTACAAAGATGCTCTGTCTGCAACCGGGCATAAAGGTATCACAAAGCAGTACCCCTTCACACCTGGAATTGATGCCGCAGGGGTTGTTGTGTATAGTAGATCAACTGCCTTTAAAGAGGGTGATGAAGTAATCGTAACCAGTTATGATCTTGGAATGAATACACCGGGTGGTTTTGGTCAATATATTTCTGTTCCTGCTGACTGGATTGTTCCCCTTCCGAAAAATCTTTCACTGAAAGAGAGTATGATGATAGGCACATCTGGTTTAACAGCAGCAATTGGTGCATATAAAATCATGAATCACTCTTTTAATTCAGATAATCCTAACGTACTTATAACAGGTGCCACGGGGGCTGTTGGTTCTTTTTCTGTTGCCTTGTTATCTCATTTAGATTTACATGTGACTGCTGCTACCGGTAAAAATGACCAACTTGATTTTTTGAAAACATTAGGTGCCTCCGAAGTGATTAACAGAGATAAAGTCCAAAATGTGGAAGAACATCCGCTGCTAACCGGAAAATGGTCTGCAGCCATTGATACTGTGGGTGGTGAAATGCTTGCTGCCGTTATTCGTCAAATTAAACACAACGGTATTGTAGCTTGCTGCGGAAATGTATTGGGTAATCAGCTTCAAA
Organism: Balneolaceae bacterium; assembly: GCA_007123985.1. Lineage (GTDB taxonomy): Bacteria > Bacteroidota > Rhodothermia > Balneolales > Balneolaceae > Rhodohalobacter. Next base: position 8,228 of record SLGA01000170.1, read on the forward strand.
CAAATATACTTCCGTTTATTTTAAGAGGTATTACGTTGGCGGGTATTGACTCCGGTATTACTTTGATGGAATTGAGAACAAAAATATGGAATAGACTTGCGGAAGACTGGAAGCCGGTTAATTTGCATAAATTGTCGAGGGAAATTTCATTTTTTGATCTGCCTGATGAATTTCAAAAAATTTTGGATGGAAAGCAGGTTGGAAAAGTTTTGATAAATCTTTTGTAAAAAAAGTGTAAGGTTTTCGAGTTTTCCTGTTCATACAATAAAAAGGTGTCTGTATGAAAAGTATTCACAAAAAAATTCATCAGTTTATTCGCGGCAATCTTTCAGAAGAGGAAACTGATCACCTGCATCAGGTTATATTGAATAAAAAAATCTGGCGTGATTATTTAATCACAGAACTAACTGCATATCAAATCAGATTTGATAACAGTTCAGATATGGGGCAAATGATCGAAAGATCCATTTCAAGGTTTTCGTCTGACAATGGTCACTCCCCTTGTTGATGTAACATTTCTCTCAACAGCTTCTCTCTTTTTTCAATCAGCTCCTCCGGACCGAGAATCTCTACTCTATTTCCAAACTGCAAAAACCATTCGTTCAGAAAGTCAAGATTTTCGAAGCGAAACCAAACTTTAATTTTTTCGTTATTTACTG
>SLGA01000291.1 GCA_007123985.1 Balneolaceae bacterium
AGCAGACAGCACCTGCCACGTTTTATATAAACCTACAGGGGAGATATATGCTTGGAAGAGAAGCAGAATATCTGCAGTCCGGCTCCATCCAAATATCCAATGGCGACGTGTTTTTTGATGTGAGCCGTTCAGAAACCGACCTGCTCTATTTCAAACTCGGGCTTCACATCGGTTTTTAACGGTATCATACATCTAATTGGAACGTGAGTTAGATATAAGATTTTGAAAAAGTGTCTCCCCTTCCGCCTGAGGCGGATGGAGCCGGGCCAGTCCCGATGTGTTTTGTATCGGGGGTGGTTACAACTCATTGTGTAAGAGTCAAATACAGAAATTAACACATAAAACTGTTTAACCACCCCTAAATTCCCTCCTTGAAAAGGAGGGGACTTTTTGGCTTCGAAATTCAAAGATTTCATCTTGAACTCAGGTTAACTGTACTGCCAACATCTGCCTTTTCACAGCACTTTCGGCATGATTCTGCCAGCCTGTTAACCAAAGTTGCAGAGATACAGAGCGGGAATTTGTAAATCTGCAATTACGGCATATCTGTAAATTGGGAATGATTTTGGTATATAGAGTTCATAGAAAGAAAATGAATAAATCTATATATCATGAATTTCAACAAATTTACTATCAAAGCGCAGGAAGCAGTGCAAAAGTCACTCGAGCTTGCCCAAAACAGCAATCATCAGGCAGTAGAACCAGCTCATGTGGTTAAAGCTCTGTTGAGCGATTCAGACAATGTTACCATCAACATCCTCAAAAAAGTGGGAGTTTCGGTACCTGCTCTCCACGAAAAACTGGATCAGGTGATTAAAAAATTTCCGGTAGTGAAGGGTGCATCGGTATCGGGGCAGTATCTTTCCAATAATTCAAAAGCTCTCTTTGATTCGGCACAGAAAGAAGCCGATGATCTCTCGGATGAATACATCAGTTCTGAACATATTTTGCTCGCAGCTTTAAAAGTCTCTTCTGAAGCAGCCACGATATTAAAAGATCTTGGCGTGAATAGAGATCAGCTGCTAAAAGTGCTGAAAGAGGTGCGCGGTTCTCAACGAGTGGACGACCCCAACGCTGAAAGTCGCTATGAAGCACTGAAAAAGTATGCCCGTAATTTGAATGAACTAGCCGAGAAGAATAAGCTTGATCCTGTAATCGGGCGAGATCAGGAGATTCGCCGCGTGATGCAGATCCTCTCAAGGCGAACTAAAAACAATCCGGTATTGATTGGTGAACCCGGCGTGGGTAAAACTGCCATTGCTGAAGGCCTTGCCCTGCGAATTGTTCGGGGTGATGTACCTGAAGGCCTGAAAACCAAGCAGGTTGTTGCACTCGATATGGGTGCACTTGTGGCGGGAACCAAGTTTCGCGGTGAATTTGAGGAGCGTCTCAAAGCTGTAGTGAAAGAGGTGATGGATTCCGACGGAGAACTGATTCTGTTCATCGATGAAATTCACACACTGGTTGGGGCCGGTGCCACAGAAGGATCTATGGACGCAGCTAATATCCTGAAGCCCTCGCTTGCAAGGGGAGAGCTGCATGCCATCGGTGCAACTACGCTGACCGAGTACAGAAAATATATCGAAAAAGATAAAGCACTTGAGCGGCGCCTTCAAACTGTGTTTGTTGGTGAGCCTACCATTGAAGATACAGTTTCCATTCTTCGTGGCCTTCAGGAACGGTATGAAGTTCACCACGGAGTGCGAATCACCGATGCAGCCATTGTGGCGGCAGCTGAGCTCTCACACAGGTATATCTCAGACCGCTTTCTGCCCGATAAGGCTATTGACCTGATCGATGAAGCTGCATCACGCCTGAGGCTGCAAATAGACTCCATGCCGGAAGAACTCGATAGTATTGAGAGGCAGATTCGTCAGCTCGAGATTGAGCGCGAAGCCTTGAAGCGTGAAAAAGATGAAGCCAAATTAAAAACAAATGAGAAAGATCTGGCTAATCTGGAAGAGAAACGAAAATCGATGCGGGCGCAGTGGGATCTTGAAAAAGGCCTGATCCAGAAAACCCGGGAGATGAAACAGGCAATCGAAACAGCACGTAACCATGCCGACAAAGCCGAGAGGGAAGGGCACTATGAAAAAGTAGCGGAATTACGTTACGGCACCATTACACAACTTGAAAAAGATCTCGAAAGCACCAAAGCTGAGCTCGATGAAATCCAGCAAGGCAGATCATTGCTCAAAGAGCAGGTTGAAGCAGAGGAGATTGCAGATATCGTTTCGCGGTGGACTGGCATACCGGTTACAAAGATGCTATCAAGTGAGAGGCAAAAGCTACTACTTTTGGAAGAAGAATTGCACAAGCGGGTCATTGGACAGGATCAGGCCATTGAAGCGGTGTCAGATGCCGTTCGAAGGGCAAGGGCAGGGCTTCAGGATGAAAACCGTCCGATCGGATCCTTTATGTTTCTCGGTTCAACAGGTGTTGGTAAAACCGAGCTCGCTCGTTCACTGGCCGATTTTCTTTTTAATGATCAGGATGCCATGATCCGCATCGACATGAGTGAATATATGGAGAAACACAGCGTGAGTCGCCTGATAGGTGCGCCTCCGGGCTATGTCGGTTACGACGAAGGCGGACAGCTTACCGAGGCCGTTCGCAGAAAACCGTATTCAGTTGTACTTCTTGATGAAATCGAGAAAGCACATCCGGATGCTTTCAATATTTTGTTACAGGTTTTGGATGATGGCCGCCTGACCGACAACAAAGGTGTTACCGTTGACTTTACCAACACAATTATCATTATGACCAGTAATATCGGTTCACATCTCATCTCCGAGCAGATCGAAAAAACCGGTGGGGAAATGGACGAAAGCCTCTACCGAGCACTGCAGGATCAGCTTCTTGAGCAGCTCCGGCGAACCATTCGTCCCGAGTTTTTGAACCGGATTGACGATGTGGTGATTTTCCACCCGCTTGATCAGAGACACATTCGGAGCATTGTGGATATTCAGCTTCAGCGAATTGATAAAATGCTCAATAAGAATAGAGTAGCAGTTTCCATCCCTGACAATGTAAAAGACTGGCTTGCTGTGCGGGGGTATGATCCGGTATACGGTGCCCGACCACTGAAAAGGGTCATCCAGACGCAGATTGTAAATCAGCTTGCCAAACAACTCATCCGGCGGGAGGATGATTCGCAGGGAGTTGAGTTTGAGGCTACCATCAGCAAAAACGGTGAACAGCTTGAATTTGCTGAAGTTTACAGCGATGCTGATGCCTGGGCGGATTAATATTCGCAAAAGTAATAACCGCCAAAGGATTTCAAAACTTTGTGCCTTTTCGCGCATCCCGAAATGTTTTGCACCGGGGACGGTTTATAGTAATTTTAGGTTATGGGCGGTTGTTGAAGCCGGTAAAATAGAAGCGCAGTTGTTGTAGCTCAGTTTCACTCCATCCTTCGGGTTCGGTAAGAGCCAGCCAGGAATCAAAGTAGTGTTCGGCCGCGTAATCATGGCCGAAGCCTCTCGGTTCGGTACCGGAAACCATATCAACAGCCAGCTGTACCATCGTTACCACCGGGTACCATCGTAAATCAGGGGAAACATCAGGCCCTCGCGGCTCGCGCATCCAGGCCGGTTCCCGGAAATAAGAACGTGAATCAAAAAAGACAATGGGATCACTCGCATACTGAAGATAGGCTATTCGGAACCGACCCCACTCGGAGTTGGGTAGATCAAGCCCTCCGTTCTGGTTGGCAAAACGTACAACAGAACCGTCTTTAAATGTTGGCAACCAGGCCGGTGAACCGGGATTCCGCCGCTCGGTAAAGGTTCTCCAGGTCTCTTTTCGGTATGGCGGACCAACCCAGAGTGCTCCATTGAACGGATCATTAATTATATCGAACAGATCGAATGAGCGGTCGGAATTTAAAGCCCCCAAACTGAGCCCGTGAAGATAGAGCTTCGGGCGGCTATCGGGTGGGAGTTGTGTCCAGTAATCATACACTTTTTGGAACAGAGCCTGTGCCATTTCGGCACCATACTCTTCCTCGACCCACAACGACAGTGGACTGGGGAGATAGGAGTACTGCGCGGCTACACTGGCCACATTGCCGCGGTACAGGTATTCAAGCGGTTCAATAGAACCCGGATCAACCCACCCAGTACCTGTAGGTGTTATAATAACCATAATTTCCCGGCTAAACGCATCAAGCCGTATCATCTCTTGCAGAGCAAGATCGGCACGTTCCTCAACAGTTTCTGCTGCATGCATTCCCACATAAACACGTACCGGATCCATCACTGAATAACTGGAAAAATTTCGGAAATTTTCGGCTGAAGGCCCGCCTGAAATAAACTGTCTGCCGGTTCTGCCCATATCCTCCCAGGTTAACAACGATTGTTGGCTGCCCGCTTTCATAGGATCTGTTGGCTGTTCAAATTCAGGTTCAAGCAGGGAATCAAATCGTTCGTAAGTTGAATCAGCTGAGCGTAACAATAGTGAGAAAAGAACTCCATTTACTAATAACCAAAAAAGTACAAAAGCAGACAAAAGCCCGATGATGTAAGATACTTTCCTGGGGATATACCGAACCAGCTTTATAGTAATCAGCCGAAATGTCCATCTGAAAAGGCGGGCCACTAAAAGTACGGCCATAAATACCCCAAGTGCTGTGAAGCCAATAATAACGGGCTTTACACCTTCATGTTCATCCATCTCCATTAGAATTCTGATAGAGTTCTGCCAATCGCTTGCACTCCATAGAAATACAATTCCTGTAAGAATGCATATAACTGCTGCAACTATCTGCAGATTTTTTTGATTCTTTTTCCCCGGTTTTGGCATTTCGAAATAGGTCCACAGCCAGGGGATGAGTACGCCGATACCATATCCGGCAGCCAGGGAAAAACCGGAAACAAGCCCCTGAAAGAGATCTGTACGTGGCAACAGACTCGGGGTCATGGGAAGAGCAAAGAAAAATGTTCCAACCAGCAAACCAGTGGCCGAGAAATAACGTTTAAGAATCATGCTCTGAATTGGGGAACCATTTATGAAAAGGGTAGAATGAAATCAGCCTGAAGATACGAAAAATAGAAGAAATGGTTATACGAAGGATGGCCTGGTCGCTTCAAAAAAAACTTAAACTGAAGCCAGCTTAAAAACCTCCTCAAGAGTATATGTTTGAACACCCGTTCCAATTGATAATGCTGCATGAACCATTGCCTGGGCCACCGTTTTGCCATGAATGGGGCGGTAGGCTTTCATGAGACCGAGTGCATTTACAACCTTTAAAGTTTGAAAAGCAATTTTTTCACCTGTACGGTTTTCCTGCCGGTTTCCATGAAGAAGGCCGGGCTGAATGATGTGTGTTGCAGAAAAATTCAGATCTTTAACATCCCGCTCAAGTTCACCTTTCATTCTGGTATAAAAAACCCGTGATTCAGGGTTCGCGGATGCAGCAGAAACCAATACATAAACCGGGGTTCCATTTTCCGAAGCCGCTTTTGCAAATTCATATTGATAGGTGTAATCCACTTTGTACTGAACCTCTTTACTGCCCGCCTGCTTTATTGTAGTGCCAAGTGTAGAGAATAATACATCCCCGTTAACCAGATGCTTCCATTCACCGGGAGCATCAAAGTTGATGAGGTGTTCGGTAAGTTTTGAATGGTTGAAACCAAGAGAACGCCGGCCAAATACCACAATTTGCGGGAATCTGTCATCTTCAAGAAGAAGCTGAACCAGCTCCCTGCCTACCAGTCCCGTGGCTCCAATAATTATTGCTTTCATTGGCGATGAGAATTCTAATTGAAAAGATTTGTTACTCTTTCAGAAGACTTTGAGGGTTAAGAACTGCTAAATGATTCTTCACAAATTCCCGGCCCTTTCTTACAAGTTCCCCATCAAAGTACACATCGGCCCCGATACAGACCAAATCCCAGTGAATATTGCTGCTGTTTCCGTTTGCGGCAATTTCATAATCTTTGCCCAGGGTGAGATGGTTCGAGCCGTAGATCTTCTCATCAAACAGAATATCATACATCGGCTCTTTGATGATGGGGTTGAGCCCGAAACTGAACTCGCCGAACCGCCGGGCACCCTCGTCGGTATCCAGAATCTCTTCGAGAGCCATGTTGTTGGATGAGTCAAAATCAACCACAACACCATCTTTCACCACAAGCTTCACAAACTCAAACGGCTTGCCCTGGTAAACTGATGGGGCGTAGGTGATCTGTCCATTTACGGAGTCCAGGACAGGGGATGAAAACAGTTCGCCATCCGGAATATTCCGTTTGCCGAAACAGGGTATCCAGTTCTGGCCTTTTACCGAAAAGGAGATGTCAGTTCCCTCGCCTTTAAGCTGAATCATGTCCGTTTTGCGAAGTTCCTCTTCAAGCGGCTTCATGGCCTCCTCGAGCAGGGCATAATCGAACAGGCAGGCATCATAATAAAACTGCCGAAACCGTTCGGTGGGCATTTTAGCGTTCATCGCAAAAGCAGGAGAGGGATAGCGTAACACTACCCATTTCGAGTTATTCACCCGTTCCTCAAAATGCACCGGCTTAAGGAATTTTTCTGAGTACGCTTTATTCGCCACTTTATTTACAAACGAATTTTCATAGATATTTTCTGCCCCGCGAATGCCCACAAACGCGTCCATCTGTTTCATCAGAGGAAGCTGGTCGGCCGAAGCCTGGTTTTCCCAGAAAGCGTCATCGCCCTTTTCAAGCAACAGACGGTTTGTTTCGGGATCTTCAATTTTAATAAATGGATGTCCGCCCATCTCTCGGGTTGTTTCGGTTAGCGCCCGAATCAACCCGATTCCGTTCAGGCCAATCAGTTGCAGAAGTATGTTTTCCCCTTTGTTGAGTTCAACACTATGGGTTAAAAGCTGGTGTGCAAGTTGTTTATCCTGTGGTGTAAACATATTTATATTTTAGGGTTGTAAATCAATTACACGATCACACAGATCGAGCTCGTACGTTTGGTTGGATGCAAGTAGTACAAATCCATTTTCATTTCGAAAGCGTTCAACAATCTCTTCAATAATCCCACGCCCTTTTTTGTCGAGATTTGAACCGGGCTCATCAAGCAGTAAAATCCGTGGTTTGTGGATAAGAGCAGCTGCGAGTTTGGCGCGCTGCTGTTGCCCGGTTGATAGCTCACCGAAATGTGAGTCTGCAAATTTCCCGGCTCCAAATTCATCCAAAAGATCTGCAGCGTTTTCAGAACCGGAGTTTTTTTTGATATCCGTAATAAATTGCAGGTTTTCAGTAACTGTGAGCTCTTCATACAACTGAATGTAGGGAGCAGCAAACCCCAATACCTGTTTTAAGTCCTGCTTATTTGTTATATGGCCATTCACAATCCATTCAGCCTCGCCGGATGATGGCTTCATAAGCCCGGAAATACACTTCAAAAGCGTGGATTTCCCTGAACCGTTACTGCCTGCAATTCCCAGTATACCCGCATTGGCTGAAAACGAGAGGTTCGTAAAAACGCGGTTCGAACCGAACTGTTTAGAGAGTGATGTTACATTCAGTTTTATCATTGCTTAAAGGTAGGCTGAGCATCACCAAAAAAAAAGGCTTTTTAAGGCCTAACTCAATTTTATAAGATATATGAAAAGGTTTAACTTCCAAGTGCAGGCATGCAAACAGAACCGTAAATTCAGACGCCAAATCATCTATGGAGCAAATCATCGAGAACATCACGAAGAACCTAACGTCGAAGTTACCCGATAATCAGGATTTTTACACAATCGAAGATCTTCATGAAGCCGGTTATCCGCCCTTTTTGGTTGATTGGATGCAAATGGAAGCATGGAATTATGCTACAGAATCGGTTGGCCTGATGAAATCTGAATGGATTAATCTGGATTCTGATATAGCTCAAGAGGCTAAAAAGGAGTATCTCGAAAAAATAAAGAGCGAGTTAACCATTCCAACAGCTCACTGCTTTGCATTAACACAAAATGGTGTTGAAATTTGCCTTGATCTTGCAGTTAACACAAGAAAAGCCGTTCCGGAATTTATTTTCAAGAGTGATGATGAACTTGATCTGAATGAATTGCGGGATCGTGCTGGCAGGGTTACTGTAAATGCTCACCTGGCTCTTGCTCTTGAAAGATATGTTATAAGAAAAGAAAAACTTACACTTACCTTCGAAAAAGCAAAAAGCGTAATTGAGGCAATAGATCAAAAACTTACTTCAGCTCACAATCCGCTCAAATGGGCTGATGAACTTAAACCTGTTTTTGCGCTGACCGGTACTGTTGTGGATTCGGATCTGCTTCGACAGTTTTTTGAAGATAAAGGGATGAATAAAATAGCCCGTAAATTTGATCAGATAAGCGATCCGGTTTCAGAATCTGATGTTATCGAGATTATGAGTTCGGCAGATACTCTTGTCGATGAAGATGAAACAGATATCAACCAACCGTCGCTTTTTAAACCTTCTGAAGAAGATGTATCCGAAATTGAAAATCAGAACGATGCTGAAGAAGGGCTAATTATGGATGATGAACCATCCATTAATACACTCTATTCCGATGATGAAGTTACATCAGAAGATGATTTGCCTGTTAAAGATTTTGAAAAGTTTGAACCGGATGAAGATGTAATCTATAGTGAAGGTGAGATCGAAACACCGGTTGATGAAGAAGTTAGTAGCAGAGATCCTCAGATTGAAGAGGATCTGGATGAGGATTTCCCGTTTTCACTCGAAGATGAAAATAAAGAGATCGGCACTGAGATGAACTCTGAAGAGGAAGAGAAACCCGAACTCTCTTTAGCAGAAAATTTTATTACAGCAGAATCCGAAGAGGGTAAAGTTGATGTGGCCCCCTTGGATGAGCGTGAAGAGGGAGTTGAAGAGAAAATACCAGACGAATCTCCG
>SLGA01000223.1 GCA_007123985.1 Balneolaceae bacterium
ACCTTGAAAGCCTTCACAGCCACGATGCAGTAAGCCGTATCTGTAAAGGGCTCCCAAATGGATTACGATAAAATTTAATCGAAGCCCTTTTAATCGAGGGCTTCGTTAATAAGACGCTGCTGCTCCGCATCGTGTATTTTTTTCTGTCCGGCAGCAGGTGATGCGGATGACTGTCGGCCCGCATAACGTAGTTTTTGCCCTTTCCCGAGCAGTTCTGTAAGTCTTGGCATAACGTATGTCCAACTACCCATATTTTTTGGCTCTTCCTGGCACCAAACAATTTCTTTTACATGCTTAAACTCAGATAAATAGTTTTTCACGTCTTTATCGGGCATAGGATAGAGCATTTCCATTCTTGTGACAGCAACATTCCCGCGCCCTTTTTCTTCTCGCTCTTTTAAGAGATCGTAATAAACTTTACCGGAACAAATCACAATTCTGTCGATTGCTTTCGGATCATCCACATTTTCATCGGTGATGAACGGGCTGAATTTACCGTTTGCGAGTTCCTCTACATTACAAACTGCCTGTGGGTGCCGTAATAAACTTTTCGGAGACATAATTATCAATGGCATTTTTTTCTCCTGAAGCGATTGTTTGCGCAATAAGTGGAAATATTGAGCCGGCGAGGTTAGGTTGGCGACCTGAATATTATCTTCTGCACAGAGCTGCAAAAAGCGTTCAAGTCTGGCTGAAGAGTGTTCAGGGCCCTGGCCTTCGTAACCGTGCGGGAGAGTCATAACAAGGGCTGATTTTTGCCCCCACTTTGCCTCTGATGACGAAATAAACTGATCAATGATGATTTGTGCTCCGTTTGCGAAATCACCAAACTGTGCTTCCCAGATCACAAGCGCATCCAGCTTTGCAGCAGAATATCCAAATTCAAAACCCAGGGCGGCAAATTCGCTCAAGTGGCTATTATAAGGGTAAAATGGCCCTTGTTCTTCCTGCAGATTGTTCAACGGAATAAAACGCTGGCTTGTTTGTGTACCATGAAGAACAGCGTGCCTGTGAGAAAAAGTACCTCGTTCTACATCCTGGCCTGTAAGCCGCACAGTTCTGCCGCTTTTAAGCAACGAACCGAATGCAAGTGCTTCTGCAAAACCCCAATCTATTTTGTTTTCATTTTTTTCAACAATTTCAGCTCTTTTTGCAAGTTGTCTCAAAAGTTTTGGATTTGCATCAAAATCTTTGGGAACGGTATTTAGTTTTATAGCTATTTCGTTTAATTCTTCAACAGAATAGGTTGTATCAGGGAACTCGGCTCTCTCTTTCTGTTTCTCTTCAGTTCGATTGAGCATCTTATCTGTCACTTCAAGTGCCGGAGAACTTTTTGCATCTTCGAATGCCTGTTGTAAAAGCTCTTCGAATTCATCAAAAATAATTTGGGTTTCCTCTTCTGTAAATTCACCTTTTCTTAAGAGCTCTTTTACATAGATATCGCGTACTGTGGAGTGATTATCAATCTCTTTATACATACCTGGTTGTGTAAATGCAGGCTCATCTCCTTCATTATGGCCGTGTTTTCTATAGCATATCAGATCAATTACTACGTCTTTTCCGAATTTTTGCCGGTAATCAATCGCAAGGTTCATGGCATGTACAGCAGCCTCAGGATCGTCTCCATTTACATGGAAGATTGGTGCAAGGATCATTTTAGCAAGGTCTGAGGCGTATTCAGTGGACCGTGCATCTTTGGGCAGTGTTGTGAAACCAATCTGATTGTTGATGATTATGTGAATTGTCCCACCAGTTTCATACCCTCTCAACTGTGATAAATTCAATGTTTCAGCAACCACACCCTGGCCCGCAAAAGCTGCATCACCATGCATGAGCACCGGTACAATTTTCTTCTTTGAATCTTCACCTTCATAATGATCCTGACTTGCTCTTGCAGCACCTTCAACTACCGGGTTTACCGCTTCAAGGTGACTTGGGTTTGGAAGGAGTTCAAGCTCAATTTCTTTTCCTGATCGGGTTTTATAGAAACCTTTTGAGCCAAGGTGATATTTAACATCACCCGATCCCTGAATGGTATCCGGGTTAATATTTCCTTCAAAATCAGCAAACACTTTTCGATAAGGTTTATTCATAATATTCACGAGAATATTCAGGCGCCCCCGATGTGCCATGCCAAGGAAAAATTTTTCAGCTTCACTCTTTCCGGCACGTTCAATCAAAAAATGCATCATTGGGATGAGTGTTTCTGCACCTTCAAGCGAAAACCTTTTATGGCCGATATATTTTCTATGCAGGAATTGCTCGAAAGCCATTGCCTGATTGAGCTTGTGCAGAATCTCTTTCCTATCTTCTTTATCTAAATCCGGGGTGTTCGTGGTGGCCTCCATCATCTCTCGTAACCACTTTCTCTCATTCAGATCGAGTAGATGTTTATATTCGGCACCAATTTTTCCACAATACGTATTTCTGAGAAGCTGGATGATATCGCGGAGTTTGGCTGTTTTTTTTCCGCCAAGCCCGTCACAGAAAAATTCCCGGTCAAGATCCCATAAGGTAAGTCCGTAATACTCGAGATCAAGTTCCGGGCTTCTGCCGGGTTCACTTCCGAGTGGATCAAGATTTGCAGTAACATGGCCACGCATTCGGTACATGTTGATGAGGCGCCAAACAGAAATAGCTCTTCTGTCCTGTTCCAGAGTGTTGCCCCTGCCACTTAGCAAACCTTCATATTTATCTTCTCCATATGGGAAAGGCTCGTATGGAATGTCAAGGTCTGTAAATATTCCGTGGTAGAAATCTTCCTCTCCATTCAAAAGGGAGTGAATTTTTTGCAGGAACATACCCGATTCCGCACCCTGAATAATACGATGATCATACGTACAGGTAACGGTCATTACTTTGCTTACGCCGAGCTGGTTCAGAACATCCTGCGCCATCGATTGAAACTCTGCCGGATAATTTATGGCACCGGTTGCAATTATGGCACCCTGTCCCTTCATTAATCGTGGTACGGATGAAACAGTACCAATTGTGCCCGGATTGGTGATACTTATAGTTGTTTTCTGAAAATCAGAAATTTCCAACTTTCCATTTCTCGCTTTATTGATCAGTTCAGCGTAAGCATGGAGAAATTCACTGAAATTCATCTTGTCTACACCTTTAATATTTGGTACAACAAGATTTCTGGAGCCGTCTCGGCTTTCGAGATCAACGGCAATTCCAAGATTCACACTTCCGGGTACTACTTTATAGGGAGTATTATCCCGGTTTATGTAGTAAGAATTGATGCCGGGAAACTCTTTCAGTGCTGTTATTACGGCCCAGGCAATAAGATGGGTGAATGATGCTTTTGGTTGCCCGTTTCTCAGTAAGTGTGTGTTAATAATGGCGCGGTCTTCCGTCATCATTTTAACGGGAAGTACCCTAAGTGATGTGGCTGTTGGTACATAGATACTCTCATCCATGTTCTCAACAATCTTTGAAGCCACACCTTTTATTTTCTGAAGTTCAGCACCATCAGGTATAGAAATTTCTTCTTTCTGCTTCTTCTCTTTTGCAGGTTCTTCAACCGGTTTTTGCGGAGTGGGGTCTTTTTTTTCTTGCCGGTTTTCAGGTACTTCAGGCTCTTTGCCATTCAGTTCATCAAAGTATTTTTTCCAATGATTGGGAACTGTTTCCGGGTTTTCTTGATATTGCTTATAAAGTTCTTCTACTAATGCTGAATTTGGTCCAAAAACGGCTTCAAGTGATTTCAAAACAGTACGGTCTACTTATTTAAATGTGCAATTTAGAGTCTGTCAGGTGTTGCCTTGACATAATGGTAAACATCTTACAAAAATATCACTTTTTCAGGCAATAAACCTGATTTAAAGCTAACCAATATTGATGAAAATTTCGATTTGAATAACAAGCCGGATTCCTGCATTCATACCAAATTAATGTTTATCTCGGGTGTTGCATTGGTTATATTTTCACTCCCATTTTTAATAAGGTTAGTTGTTGGATTGAAAAGCAAAAAATTATCGAAACTGGCCAAAAATCATCTTAAATACATTTCATGGAAACGAAGAAGTCAGAAAAACGGATAAGCGGCGCTGAAAATATTGTTTGGGATCTTTCAGATCTTTACAAATCTCCGGATGACAATCAACTGGAAGCCGACAAAGACGAACTGTTGATGAGAGCACAAAAATTTAGTGAAATCTACAGAGGGAGAGTTTCAGAGTTGAGCGCGGCTGAGTTTTCAGATGCAATGAGGGAGTACGAGATGATTATACAGCAGGCACATAAAATCGGAGCGTATTCTCATTTAATTTGGTCAGTAAATACGGAAGATCCAGCACTCGGAAAACTGTTGCAGGAAGCGAGTGAATTGGGATCAGAAGTGAGCCAGATTCTTGTATTTTTTGATGTTGAATGGCTCCAAATGGATGAAGATAATGCAACCGCAATTATCGAGTCAACATCTCTAAGTGGATGGAAGCACTATCTGGAGGTATCGCGGAGGTACAAAGACCATACATTATCTGAAGATGCAGAAAAAATAATGAGTGCAAAATCGGTAACCGGTAGAGCTGCATGGAACAGGTACTTCGATGAAACAATAGGTGCTGCCCGTTTTGAATTCGAAGGTGATAAACTGCCCGAACAAGAGGTGCTAAGTAAACTTCACAGCCCTGACAGAGATATTCGTAAAAAAGCTCATGAATCGCTGACTAAAGGCTTTAAAGATCATGCTCGGTCTCTCACATTTATTTTCAACACCATTCTGGCAGATAAATATACAAACGATCGCCTTCGTAATTACAATAACTGGATCGATTCAAGAAATCTTGCAAATCAAACTGACCGAGAATCAGTTGATGCACTGATTAACGCAGTTACCGGTAAATATCATCTGGTTCAAAGGTATTATAATCTGAAGAAAAAGTTACTAGGCTACGATGAGCTTTTCGATTTCGACCGCTATGCACCACTGGCTAAAACCAGTAAGATTATTCAATGGGACGAAGCAAAGGAGATGGTGCTGGATTCGTTTGGAGAATTTCATCCTCAAATGGCTGAAATTGCCGCAAAATTCTTTCATAACAACTGGATTGATGCAGCTATAAAACCCGGTAAACGGGGAGGGGCTTATTCAGCAAGTACTGTTACCAGTGTACATCCATACGTTTTTATGAATTACGACGGCCAGTTGCGCGATGTGCAAACTCTGGCCCATGAATTAGGGCACGGAGTTCATCAATATGCGGCCCGGGTTCAGGGAGAGTTGCAATCATCAACTCCGCTAACAACTGCAGAAACGGCCTCTGTTTTTGGAGAAATGCTCGTTTTTAATAAACTGATGAACAATCTTGATGATGATAAAGAGAAACTTGCTCTGCTTATCAGCAAGATTGATGATACTATTGCTACAGTTTTTCGTCAGATTTCAATGAACAGGTTCGAAGATAAAATTCACACAGCGAGAAGGGAACAGGGAGAGCTTACGAAAGAGCAATTTTCCATGCTTTGGTACGAAACCCAACACGATCTTTATGGTGATTCAATAACACTTACAGAAGAGTACAAAATGTGGTGGTGCTACATTCCTCATTTCTTGCACACACCCGGTTATGTATATGCATATGCATTTGGCGAACTGCTGGTTCTGGCACTTTATGATGCGTATAAAAATAACGGCATCGAAAATTTTGAAGAGAAATATCTGGAGCTCCTGAAGGCTGGCGGTTCTGATTGGCCTCACCACTTAATAGGGCGGCTGGATATGGATATAACAAATCCCGGATTCTGGGAAAACGGATTATCACTCTTTGAAACGATGATTAGTGATGCAGAAAAGTTGGCGGCGTCACTTTAAAATTCTACTTTCTTAGGATAGCCTGAAATTCAACGATTTATGAATACAAAACGAGAAGAAAAAGCACTATATGAGTTCAAGCATATCATGGATGATCTGCTGCAGCTGCTTGGTAAATCAACCCATGCAAAAACCGGATATCTATACTGGGTAAACAGGTCAAGAAATCAATTTGTGCTGGAAACGACCTACACCGTGATGCCAAATGTAATGTTTCAGGACAGAATTCAATTTGAAAAGTTTTTTCTTAATAAGTACACAGATCTTGATCAGGAATTGCAGTTAACCATCGGTAAAGATCTTGACAAGGCAGATTTGCTGCACTATTTCGAGAACACACCGATCAAACATTTGACACTGATTCCATTCATTAACAATGGTGAAACGGTAGCAATTACGGTACTCGAAACTACTGAAAAGCTCCTTTTGAGTGATTTCGGTGATACGATTTCGGCTTATAAAAATGCACATGTTAATGTTTTAAATACCTACCTGGAGCTTACCGATTTGTACCAGGAGGAGACCCGTTGGGCCGGATATGATGATTCACTTAAGCGAATGATTAACGAGAGGGAGAATATTTCGGTGATCAATCAGATGGTGGATGAAATGCAGAAAATCCTGCCAACAGGTGGAATCAGTGTGGCAATGAGAGGTATGGAGACCTGGGTTACGGTTTTACGATCAGATAATTCGTACTCCTCTCCAACGCTCGGTTTGATGGTTGAAGAGAAATCGATGGCCTATGATGCACTCCAGAAGGGGGATACCCTCTTTTCGATTCATTTTAATCAGAACCCCAAAAGAGTTTCCACATCCGAAGCGGGTACAGAAGGTGCCACACTGGCAATACCTCTGCTGATAAATGAAAGAAGACATGCTGTGGTACTGGCTTACGATACAAATCCGCTCTCGTTCTCAGAAACCATTAAGCATCAGCTTAAAAACCTGGTTTATATGGCTTCCCTTGCTGTAAAGGCAAATATTGGCAGTCATCAGGCCGATAAAATTATCTTCACAACGGAGTACGGAAATTTTACGAGGGATCTTTGGGAACTCACCATCAAAAAACAGCTAAAACGCCCGTATAGAAAAAATGAAAAGGTCTGGTTTGGTTTGATTGGACTTGAGAATTTATCCGAAATTCGGTCAAGATTTCGGCTCGATGATCTCAAAAAACTTCAGCGAATTCTTGTAAAAGCACTCAATCCATCGAGGCTTGGATACAACGGTCTGATCGGCTTTCATAGTGATTATGTGTATGCATATGTATTTATTGGGATTGATGAAAGCCATCATGACAGATGGCTGAAAACCAATATTCATGACCTGGCGAACAAACTCGATCTGCAGGATGAACGGGATGTAGAAGTGAAAATAAAAGCCGGATATGTAGAGTTGATTGGAAATGATCTTACAGTTGATGAAGTGATTGATGATGCAAAACAGGCACTAAGTGAAGCACTGAGGGGCAGTAAAAAAACCGTAAATTATTGAGATACATGCCACGAACTTTTCTATTAATTATTGATGGGCTTGGAGTTGGCGCACAGGAAGATGCAGATCTTTATGGTGATGAGAAGGCAGATACTCTCGGCAATGTAAGCAGAATAACGGGGGTTCAGCTGCCCAACCTTGAAAAACTCGGGCTGGGAAATATCCGCGACTTTCATTCTATAAAACCTGTTGAAAATCCGCTCGCATCGTTTGGAAAGATGAGAGAAAAGTCAGCAGGAAAAGATTCTACCACTGGCCACTGGGAATTTGCCGGTATAGCTATGGATACACCTTTCCCGACGTACCCAAATGGATTTCCGGATGAGGTTTTGCAGGCTTTTGTTATTGGGACAGGAGTTGATGGAGTGCTCTGTAATTTACCTTATTCCGGTACAAAGGTTATTGCTGATTACGGAATAGAGCACCTTAAAACCGGGAAGCCCATTGTGTACACCTCGGCTGATAGTGTATTTCAGGTGGCCTGCCACGAGGAGGTTACCTCTCCGGAAAAACTGAATGAGTGGTGTGAATTTGCCCGAACCCAAGTGATGAAAGGTGAGCATGCAGTAGGTAGGGTGATTGCACGACCGTTTACAGGCACACCCGGCAACTTTATACGTATTACTGAAAAAAGACAGGATTTTTCTCTTACACCTCCCGTACCCAATCTGCTCACAATCCTTCAGGAAAGCGGTGTAAAAACATATTCAGTAGGTAAAGTTATAGATCTGTTCGCAGGAATCGGATTCCATCAGTACAGAAAAACAAAAAATAATGCAGAGGGCATTTCACAGCTTCTTAGCCTCATGAGTGCACAAATTAATAACAGTTTCACCTTTATAAATTTGATTGATACAGATCAAATATATGGACACCGGCAGGATACAGAAGGCTACGCAGCCTGTTTAAGCGAGATTGACCGACCCATACCTGCAATTGCAGGAAAACTAAATGAAAATGACATTCTAATTATCTCAGGAGATCACGGAAACGATCCTGCAGATAACAGTACCGATCATACCAGAGAATTTGTTCCGCTTCTTGTGTTAAAAAAGAGCCTGAAGAGAGGAGTAAATCTGGGTATCAGGGAAACGTTTGCCGATGTAGCTGCAACAATTTTAGATGCACATGAGGTGAACAATCAGCTTTCAGGGCGTTCATTTTTACATGAGCTGAAGTAGCTTAATGTGTGTTTAACTTTCAGCTGAAATTTTCTTATATTATTGGGTTCAATTATTAAGGTGACACAACAATTAACCTGTGAAAACGTATTGCTAATTGACGGCCTCCAACTAACAAATTATCACTAAAAGAAAGTAAAACGTGGCAAAAAGCTCTGGAATTTCTACCCGCGAATCAGAATCATTAGACCGCTATCTTCACGAAATTGGAAAAGAGAAACTCATCACACCAGATGATGAAGTGCGCCTGGCTAAAGAAATTCAAAAAGGATCCCAGCGGGCGCTCGAAGA
>SLGA01000345.1 GCA_007123985.1 Balneolaceae bacterium
CAGACCGCGCCGGGGCGCATACGGTGCTTCCGGAATAGTGGCTGGTAAATTTCATGCCTTCAGCAGCCATACGATCCATATTTGGGGTTTGAATATACTCTGAACCGAACACCCCTATATCTCCATAGCCAAGATCATCCGCCAAAATATAGATGATGTTGGGTTGTATTTGATCGGTTTTGCTTTCCGGTTGTTTGCAGGAAGTAAGCAAAATTAAAAAAAGAGAAAAGAATATTAACGTGCGCATTAATTACATGAATTTAGGGAGTAATAACCATTATGAACTGAACGCTATCTTCCCGGAGGCTGATACAGATACGGTATAACCGGCTCTCCATATCTTCCAAGAAGTAAGAGAGATCCTAACGGGCTTGGAACCAGTTCAATAGTGCGAACATCACCCACTCCATAAAACCCTGTAAGGCGTGGCGGTACTACTTCAAAATTAAAATTTCCTTTTGCTTTTAGCATTATACCCTGATCGGCCATGGGGCCAATTTCCGGGCGAGTTCCGAAATTATTACCTGCTGCCATAATATCGGGCAGGCCATTGGCAAAGAAATCACCTATAAACAGATCGTAAATAGGTGCTGCCTGAGCTCTTATTGGCAGTGCTTTCCTTGTGAATGTACCATTGCCGTTGTTCATAAATACGGATGATTCAAATGTATCCACTCGAAATTGCTCCGGTGTTCTTCGGGCTGATGAGATAATTTCCTCTGCGTTTGATGCCGCCCATGATGCATAACTTGGAAATTGATTTCGAAATGAAGGCAGCTGCTGCAGAAAAATATCTCTTTCAGCAAAAGGCACCCGCCTGCCTTCTGTTACTTTTGTGATAAGCGGATCATTTAACCCATTATTATTAAAATCACCAAGATGAAGAATAACCGGGTATTCCGTTGATGTTTGCAGTTGGGTATTTAATCCCCTGTTACCGGCAATGATATCCGGCAGGCCGTTTCCATTTAAATCCGCAATCTCTATCACATTCCACCAACCGGCGCTCTGTTTTAACCCAAACTGCTCTGTCCGCTCTGTGAACGTGCCATTCACATTTTTAAAGACTCGAATCGGCATCCACTCTCCTGCAATAATCAGTTCGTCATCGCCATCACCATCCAAATCTACCCATACGGAAGAAGTAACCAGGCCGGGGCGCATCAGATCAGGAGCATATTGTGCAGTTACATCTTCAAAACGGCCATTGTTATTTCTTAAAAGATAGCTTCTTGGTGATGCCGGATATTGTCCGGTAAGTACTCGCCCGCCCACAAAAAGATCGGGAGTACCATTATTTTCAATATCAACTGCGATTACCGTTCCACCACTGCTGTGCATTTGCGGAAGCGCCTCAGCATGATGTGTGAAATTCCCAAAACCATCATTCATATATAATCGATCTTGATATAACTCTCCGTTCATCTGGTCAAAATTACCCCCGCTAACCACGTAGAGATCCAACACACCGTTTCCGTTTGCATCAAAAAAGAGCGCAGCTGTATCTTCATAATCTGCATGACGCTCAAAGTCGGGAACGTTCGCTCTGAAGAATGTACCTTCCGGCTGCTGTAAATACAGGGCAGCTGGCTGTCCTTGTCCGCCACCCATAAATATATCCGGCAGCCCGTCGCCATTTATATCGGCTGATACGATTACTGCCCCGAGATTAGAAAGTGTATGAGGCATTAACGGACTGAAAATTCTGTCGCGGAAGAAACTACGTTCATGTGTAAATCCAATGCCAAGTGCGCTTTCATCAAGAAGAAGAAATATGGGCTCTTCATCCTGGTTTGATTCTGCTCTGCTACGAACCGCATCATTCTGCCGGATAGTCAATGTTTGGTTTGCATCAGCATCCACAATGGTTTGAATGGTTTGATCGGGCCATGTTATTTCAACAGTAACCCTTTCGGTTGAGCCGAGTCCAAAGTGCAATATAGGGTCAATTGTAGATTGAAAACCGCGTGTGGTAAACGCTTCCTGGAAAAACAGTGAGCCATCCTCGGCAATGAGCTTTACTTTCGAACCGATGCCGAATGTATTAGCTCCTGAACCTCGCAAGCGAATTTTCAGATAGTTGTAATCATTCTGCAGGTGGGCATTATTTTTATAAATAAAAGGTGGCTCATTGATGTTATTTACAACCAGGTCAAGAGCGCCATTGTTGTTCAGATCTACATAAGCCGCCCCGCCCGATACGCTTGATCGCTTTAATCCCCATTTTTCGGTCGTGTCTTCGAAGGTGAGATCACCATTGTTCCGGAAAGCAAAATTGCTCATTTCAACCTCCTCCATCTGTGTTACCAGCCGGTAAAGAATGGAGGGGTTTTCGGGTAGGTCTTCATCAGGGTACTCTCTCCAGAGTATGTTATTCAGATAATCCAGGTTGGTGTAAAACCGTGGAAAACCGTTTGTGATATAGAGATCTTTAAAACCGCTATTATCAAAATCGGCGAGCAGAGTTGCCCAGCTCCAGTCCGATTTATGAACTCCCGCAAGCTGGCCCACTTCTGTAAAAACCCCATCGCCATTATTTAACTGAAGGGTGTTTCGCATATTCTTCCGATGATAACCTGCTGCTACATGTTGATCGTAATTATCATAATCGGGAGTTTTGAATACTTTTCGGCGCTCGTAACCGGGTGGAAGCATATCTGCTACAAAAATATCCGGAAGGCCATTATTGGTGATATCAGCAATATCAGAACCCATCGAAAAGTAGGATATAACATCCGTTCGGGAGAGAATCTCATCGCGAAATGTACTATCTCCCTGATTAATGTACATGTAATCACGCTCCATAAAATCGTTAGCCACATAGATATCGGGCAAGCCGTTTCCGGTTAGGTCGGATACGGTTGCACTCAGCCCAAATCCAATTGGGTTCTGCATGATTCCGGCTTCTCTGCTTACATCGGTGAAGGTTCCATCTCCGTTATTCCGAAAGAGTTTATCACCTGCAAACTCGTCCACTTCATTTCTGATAGTGCGGATATCAAACCCCCTGAAGGCACGGGTATTATAATTCACGATAAACAGATCGAGTAAGCCATTACCGTTGTAGTCGAAAAATACCGGTTGCGTACAGTATCCGGGATCATCCAGCCCAAATTCTGCAGCTCGTTCTGTGAATGTTGGTACACCGTTTTCTGGATTCACACCATTATTGATAAATAACTTATTTCGACGATCCTCAACATCAACTTTTCCGGCCTTGCAGACATATATATCGAGCAGGCCATTTCCGTTAATATCAACAAAGGCTGTACCTGCACTCCAGCCGCCAATATCACTAACTCCTGCGGCCTCTGTTACATTTTGGAAACGATAATTACCCCTGTTCAGGTAGAGTGCATTTGGCCCCTGATTAGCCGTAAAGTATAGATCCGGGAATCCGTTACCCGTAATATCGCCCACGGCAACCCCACCGCCATTGTAGAAAAACTCGGATTCGAGAATATTGTTACCTAGTCTCTCTTCGAGATGGTTTACAAAATCTATACCGGTGCGTTCGGGCGGCAGCCACTCAAACAGCGTTTCACCAAAAACGGATTGCTGCATTGAGAAGAGTAACAAAATATATGAAAACAAAAACATAGAGATGTAACGGATGTGCTTTCTAAAAATTTATCCGATTTACTGATAAACTGAAAATAGATGTTGTGATTGTTGAAAGATCTTAAGCATTCATTCAAATAACCAGTGCAAATAAAAAACCCGGCACATAGGCCGGGTTTTTTTCTTAATCACTCACGTAAAGGCGCTCCGATTAGGGAACATCCCACCACATGCGAGTTGTTAACAGATCAGGTCCCTGCCTTGAAACTGCTGCTTCATAATTTGCTCTGTTATTACCCGGTTCCTGGATTGGGTAAATAATTCTTCGTGGAATTTGACCATTAGACTCATTACCGGGGAAGTTTACAGGAGTGAGAACCGGAAAACCTGTTCTTCTCCATTCGGCATAAGCTTCGTATCCGTTCAGGAAAAGTGCAATCCATTTTTGTGTTGCAATCTGCTCTAAATCAGCTGCTGGCACATTTGAGATATATTCTTGAATTTCACCGTCTGATATGGAAAATCCGTATAGATTCATATGCTGCATAGCCGCCTCAATACCCGCTTCATAGTGTGTTTGAGCATCACCCGGCACATTCCAGCCGCGCTCTGCTGCTTCTGCTAAAAGAAAGCGAACTTCTGCATATGATTGAAAGATGTTTGGTTTGTCATAATTCACCAATCCTTCTCTATTTGGCATTACATAAGGTTTTAAATCAGCATCTGACAGGCTCCAGTTGTTTGAGATCTCAGCTGCCATCAATCCATTTGGCACACCCTGATACTCCAAAACATTGGCTGTTCGAACACTACCATCAGCATTATAAACTCTGCCAATATGCTGAAGCCTTGGATCCACGTTGGCATTACCATTTTCAGCATCAAGTAAAATGTTTACGAATGTTTCACTTAATGCAAAGTTGTGGCCGGTAAGTCCAAAATCATGAAAAACCTCTCCAACGCCGTATCTGTTAATTCCGGATTGATCTACATGATTAACCCACGCGATATCGTCATTGTTTTGCATCACACCACCTGGTGCATTCACAGCAGACTCTACAGCAGAGCGTGCTGCAGCAGGATCAACATTTGACATACGCATCCCAAGACGGAGCTTAAGCGAATTACCAAACCGCCTCCACTGCTCAATATCTCCGCCAAATAACAGATCATTCGAGCCAAAAGTGAGCGGACCTTCTGATAAAGCAGCAACTGCCTCGGTCAGTTCATTGATCATGTCACGGTATATTTCCTCCTGCGGATCATACACTGGATTAGATATACCTTCTATGAATCCTTTACCAGCTTCTGAGTAGGGGATATCACCGTAAAAATCAGTAAGTCTGTGGTAAATAAATACTCTCAGTATTCTTGCCTGAGAATACATGTTCACCATTTCAGGATCATCTTCTACCTGGGCAATAACATCCTCGATCGTTTTGACCGCATTTGGATACATTGAATTCCAAAAAGCGCCGGTATATTCGGTGTTGATCGTATACCTGTCGCCTGACCATGCTGTTGTTAAGGATGATAGGTGTTGAATCATTGAAGATGCATGAATCAAATTACCCCTCCATGATTCAAACCTTCCTTCTGAGGTTTGCAGTAGGGCCCTTGTAAATTTAAACTGTGGGTCTAATTGATCAGCCTGAGTTGGATTTACATTTATATCCGTCAAGCCATCATCACATGCCTGCAACATAAAGACAGCTACCACAGCAATAAGTACTCGTTTAGTAATTTTGAAAAATGTAAGTTTCATAGTGATAATGTCTTGTGATTAAAATTGGAGAGAAATATCAAATCCGAAGCTACGTGTACTTGGTAGCGTGGCATGCTCCAAACCCTGTGCATTCCCTGTGTTTATAACAGATTCAGGATCGATGTTTGGAGTATTTTTATGAATAAGCCACAGATTACGTCCCACTATTGAAACACTTGCTGCACTCAAACCAACACGCTGTACAACCGTCGTTGGTAATGAATATCCAACCGAGAACGATCTAAGTTTTACGTAACTGGCATCGTACACAAAGTCTTCACTTATATTCGCACCTATATGGCTATAGTAAACCTGCGGATCCACCTCAACATTGTTGGTCTGCCCCGACTCATTAACACCATCACCTACAACACCACCTCCAAGGAAATTATCATTCCCATCAAACTGTGCTGTCGATCTTCCAGGCAATGTATCAATGTGCCTACCTGTACCATACATCTGTGCGTTGGTCAGTGAGTATATTTGCCCTCCGCTTCTGATGTCGATAAGTGCACCAAGCGAAAAGTTTCTATACGTAACATTGTTACTGATACTTCCCGTCCAGTCCGGCGTATAGTTGCCAAGAACTACATTGTTATCGAAAAGTGGCAA
This sequence comes from Balneolaceae bacterium, assembly GCA_007123985.1. Lineage (GTDB taxonomy): Bacteria > Bacteroidota > Rhodothermia > Balneolales > Balneolaceae > Rhodohalobacter. The sequence goes on from SLGA01000345.1 coordinate 5,939, forward strand.
ACCTGCATCATTATGGATGATTCGTCCCTGGTCATCTCTTTGATATGCACGACCTACTATCTGGCCATAAGGCTCTCCAACACGTGCGTCTACAAATGTATGCAGTGAACGGCTCGTTCCCAATCGTAATGACTCTAAATCGCCTTCAAGAGAAACCACTTCGTTTCGGTTTCGGCCATAATTAAGAGCAATATTCCATTGAGCATTCTGGGTTACGACCGGCCGGGCAGTCAATCTCATTTCAATTCCGCTATTCTCAATTTCTCCTGCATTAATCACACGATTATCGAATCCGGATGCATTCGAAATGGTAGTGGCAAGAATCTGATCACTTGTTGTCTGCTGATAAACAGTAGCATCCAGGCCGAGCCGACCATCGAAAAATCGTAAGTCTACACCTGCTTCAAGTGCTGTGGTTGATGTAGGCTTAAGATCTGCAAGGGGTATTTGGCCACCACTAATGCCTCCGTGAGCAGCATTGCCACCATCTTTGGTTGGATGTCCACCCGAGATAGCATACGTAAGACTCAGCTGGTACGGATCTGTATCTCCACCTACACTGGCCCATGATGTTCTTATCTGGCCGTAATTAAACCAATCGTTCGTTAAACCAAGTGCCTCAGCAAAACTGAAACTAAGGTTTACAGACGGATAAAAATAGGAATTGTTATCGCTTGGTAGTGTCGATGACCAATCATTTCGTGCTGTCAATTCGAGAAACAGCAAGCTTTGATAATCAAACTGAACAGTACCAAATAATGAATTTACCTGCTTTTCATTGAATCCATATCCAACACCTCTCGAGCTTTGAGTAGTGTTTCCAATGGTAATAAGATTCGGAATAATGAATGTATTTCCACCATATGATACTTCTTCGAAGGTTTCATATGTTCTCGCAGCCCCAAATGTAGCATTTACACCAACATCGCTTGTCAGGCTTCTTTGAAGCTGGAAGAAAGCATCGATGTTATCCTCTCGAACATTGTAGCTTTGCTCGTTCATCTGCCCGTTGATTACCCAGGGTGTCCCGGTGTTGTCCCAGGTAGTTCTTCGGAGATTATAAAAGTCGGTTCCAATTCGAGCCTGAAATGAGAGCCAGTCAAGAATCTCATAGTTGGCACGTACAAAACCGATCAGTCGTCTTCGATCATCCTGATTGCCATTTTCATTAAAACCCCAGTATGGATTTGGCCTAAAGTTACTTGATGTAAATGGAATATGATTTCCTTGTGCATCTTTGTAATTAGCCAGATCTCTAACATCTATTGTTACTGGCATGTATGCCAGAGACAACGCGGGATTAGAAGGGTTATCCGATAACTGTGGCCGGAAATTCGTTTCTTCTATTATGTAGTTCGCTTTAGCTTCTACAGTTAAATCCCCCACTCTTCGGGAGCCAATAAAATTGATGTTATCCCTGTCTACAGTACTTGTTGGTATAATCCCAGTACTGTTCAATCTGTTTACAGACAATCGGAAACTGGAATTCTCTGTACCACCTGAAACAGCAACCGTGTTCGCAATGTTGGTGCCCCTGTCATAGAAGTTCTCTAAATTTCTGTCGTTTAAAACATAAGGCCGGGTAACACCGTCAAACTGAACTACAGACTGACCACTTATAGGCTCTCCCCAGCTTGCTATACCAAATTGCAAAGCTTCTGCCTGGCTGCGGGGCGCGCGACCTCTGGAGCCCTGTCCGAACTCTGTTTGAACATTATCATACGTTGCCAGTACACTTTCAAAAGTTACATTACTTCGAACTTCAACCGAAAAGCCATCTCGTCCGGCACCGGTTTTTGTTGTTACAATAATGGCACCGTTTTGCGCTCTTGATCCGTATAGTGCTGTTGCAGACGGTCCTTTCAATACGGTCAAATCGGCAATATCATCGGGGTTTAAAGCAGAAAGCCCTTCACCACCATCAAAACCACCCCATTCACCGGCTTCTCCGATTGTACGATTGTCCATCGGTACGCCATCAACCACAATAAGCGGCTCGTTGTTACCTGTTAATGATGTGACTCCGCGCAGCACCAATCTTGTAGATCCGGCCGGTCCGGTAGGTGGTGATGTTACCTGTAGTCCGGCAACTTGTCCGGAAAGATTATCACCAATATTTGTTGAACGAACCCGGGCAAAATCTTCAGTATTTACCCTTCCAACTGAGTATCCGAGCGAACGCTCTTCTCGCTGAATTCCAAATGCAGTTACTACAAGATCATCAAGCTGCCCAACTTCCTGCTGCATTCTCACTGTGATGGTACTCCTTCCATCAACATTGATTGTTTGTGCCTGGTAGCCGATAAAAGAGACCCTGATTTGTACATCAGCTGCCGAAACTGTCAGGCTGAATTCCCCATCAGGGTTGGTAACTGTTCCGGTTTGTGTACCCACCTCAACAATGTTGGCTCCCGGAATGGGTTCGTTTGTTTCACTATCAACAACCTGGCCTGATATGTCAAAACCCTGTGCTAAAGCAGAGTTAGGCAAGCTGATGGCAAGGCAAAACATCAGGCTTAATAAGCCCGCTGTTTTTCCTGCGTATTTTAAGATTTGATTGTACGGAATGTGCATATGATTAACCGTTTTTTTTTGCTGGTTTATGATTACTCAAAGAAGCATGTAAAATTGAAATGATGCTCAAAATAATTTCTGCTACCCTAAAATCATTTAGTTAAGCTATTCAAGGGCGCCTATTTGATTTTAAACATCATTTTACAATTTGATAATACGATATAAGTACACACATCA
>SLGA01000045.1 GCA_007123985.1 Balneolaceae bacterium
CCACCCGCCGTGTATGGTGGTTAAGATCGAAAGCGGCATCAATTTCTGATGAATTCAAATTCTCTTTGATGGTATGATCTGATTCTACAAGTTCACGGAACATTCGTTTTTCTTCCCAAGCTTTCATTGCCAATGGCTGAACGGTATCGTACGCTTTTTCGCGAGAAAGGCCTTTTTCGATAAGCATCAGCAACAAACGCTGAGAAAAAACAAGGCCATGCGTTTTTTCCATATTTTCAAGCATATTCTCCGGATATACCATCAGATTTTCAATCACCCCGGCAAAACGGTTTAGCATATAATCAAGCAGGATGGTGGCATCGGGCAGGATAATTCTCTCTACAGATGAGTGTGAAATATCGCGTTCATGCCAGAGTGGAACATTTTCGAATGATGAGATCATATACCCCCGAAGCACCCGTGCACATCCCGTAATATTTTCCGAGCTAATGGGATTTCGTTTATGCGGCATAGCCGATGATCCCTTCTGTCCTTTTCTGAAAAACTCTTCAGCCTCACGCAGCTCTGTTCGCTGTAAGTGGCGTATCTCCACAGCTATTTTTTCAAGGGTTGACCCGATAAGTGCAATTGTTGCCATGTAAAAGGCGTGTCTGTCCCGCTGCAGAGTTTGTGTAGAAACAGGCGCCGCACTAATGCCGAGTTTTTCGCATGTTAAACGCTCCACTTCTGGCGGAATGTGAGCAAATGTACCTACAGCACCGGATAGTTTCCCGAACTCCACATCTGCCGCAGCCGCGTTAAACCTTTCAAGATTTCTCTTCATTTCGGCATACCACAGTGCACACTTCAAACCAAATGTAGTTGGTTCTGCATGAACACCGTGTGTGCGGCCCATCATTACAGTTAGTTTGTGTTCACGGGCTTTTTCAGCCAGGGCATCTGTAAAGCGTACCAAACCTGCCTTCAGCAGTTCATTTGCCTGCTTTAGGCGGTATCCATTAGCCGTATCTACCACATCGGTGGATGTGAGCCCATAGTGTACCCACTTTTTTTCATCTCCCAGTGTTTCGGAAACCGCTCGGGTAAAAGCCACCACATCATGCCTGGTTTCTGCTTCTATTTCTTGAATTCTTTCGATATCAAAAGATGCTTTATCATAGAGTTTATCTACATCTTCAGAGGGAATAACCCCCATTTTACTCCAGGCCCGGCAAGCTGCAAGTTCAACTTCGAGCCAGGCTTTAAACTGGTTTTCTTCAGTCCAGATATCGGCCATTTCCTTTCGGGAATATCGTTCGATCATTAAAAACTATTATTGAGTTGGTATTTTGAGAGTGGTTCCGGGTTCAATCATATCGTCCAGATATACCTGGTTTATGATTGCAATTTCTTCGGGATCAATATTCATTGGAAGAGGTGAAGGCAGTAGGTCGCTGAAGCGAGCCCGTTGTGTTGTTTGAACCAGATCAATCGTAACCGGCCTGATGTTTAAAATTCGTTCATCGGTAAGCCTGCTGAATTGTCTTGTGGTTGCTGCAAAGTTCTCTTTGTATCGCTCGAACCGGTTTTCTGTGGTATAGTTAACAAACCGATAAATTCTTCCATCGTATTCGAGTGCATAAACATTCACTCCAAGGGTTTGTTCACCATCCTGAATCGTAAAATTCGCTTCGTAAGCGGGTATAGAGCCGCTGCTCGTTAAGGCTCTTTGATCATCGGTTTCAACATTATTATTGGAAAGAAATGATCGAACCGATTCACGTGCGTTCGATGCCTCATGATCCAGCCTTAAAATCATCACAGCATCGCCCTCTTCACTTACCAGTACAACCTGAGACGGCTGATTTATGACCCTCCAGCCATTCGGATAGGGAAACAGAAACTCGAGATCAGGGTGGTAGAAATTACCCTCCTGATGAAATCCATTTCTGGGGTTATCACCATAAATTAAACCTTGTAGTCGCTGAAGGTATTCTTCTGTTTTATAAATATCCTGCTCATAACCGCGTTCACGCCATTCGGCAGCTTTTCTCGGGATGTTTTGCTCGCGCTCTCCCGGATCGGGGTGAGTAGAGAGAAGATTCGGCAAAGCCTGCCCGGATCGCTCCGAAATTCTTCTGAGACTGGTAAAGAAGGCAGCGCCCTCTGCAGCTGCATATCCGGTTTTAGCCGCATACTCAACTCCCAGCCGATCTGATTCGCGCTCATGATTTCTGCTGTAGCTCAAAAAAATCAACTGAGCCGCCTGGCCACTAAGATTCAAAATTCCTTGTCCGGGAATTCCCAGCAGTTCCTGTCCCAAAATGGCACCTCCAAGAACCACAACCGATCCGATTGTCTGCTGTAATCCTCTCTGTGATGCATGCCTGGCGGCTACGTGTCCAATTTCGTGCCCGATAACCACGGCAAGCTGTGCTTCATTATTCATGTGGGCGAGCAAACCCCGGGTTACATATACGTACCCTCCGGGCAGCGCAAATGCATTAATCACAGGGCTGTCCAAAATCCTGAATGTAAACTCTGTATTTCTAAACCGGTCTGCTACATCTTCACCTCTCATGTGGCTGTTTTCAAGAATTTCATGGCTTATTCTGTCGAACCATTCGGTTAGTTCATCATCTTCATAAAGACCAAATTCAGCTACAATTTCACGATCAACTTCCTGGCCTATTTGTACTTCCTGATCCCATGAATAAGCGTAAGCACGTTTTGTACCTGTAATAGGGCTTTCCTGCACCACGCAGGAGGATGCGAAAACCAGAATTACAATGATCGGTGTGAAGTAGGATATGAGATGTTTCATAATATTGGATTTTAGGCTTAGTAAAAGGTACGGTATTACAGTGATTTAACGTAGCTTCTTCTCGTTAAACAGTAGAATTTCTCCATCGTACACCGAAAGTAATTTTAAAATATGAATATATACGCAGACCATCGCATAGGCATCAAGCGTACAGTACTTTTTTAACACCCTGCGCACCGTAACTTGTTCCGCAGGTGTAAGTAATTCACATTTCAGTGAAATCCACGCATTCATAGCCGCTGAGCCATCTTCTATACCACTGCCGTTTTCCTGAATTGATTTGTACGTGATATCTTCAAATGCAGCCTGCAGCCGGTCAGTTTCAGAGAAAAAACCGGCAGACAGATCAGATATTTTATTCAAATATTCTGGTGATTTTTCAAACCTGAGAATACCATCCAGCACCTGTTTTAACCCCAGGCTGTTCGAGAGGTAGCCATTGTAGTAGTAATTTCTTATCCATTCGCTGAGATCGAAAAACCGATCCATCACCGAGTGGCCGGTTTTAATCTCCATGAGTTTCTCAATCCGTTCTGAATTCAGCATGGAGTTTCTTTTGAGATCGGAAATTAATCTGTTGATGGCCTGTTTTTCAAACGGAGAGTACTGTATGATGGTACCTTCAGTAATTTTTGGAATTTTAATAAGCTCATCTGTAAATGCTTCGTGCGGATCTACTACCTCCGGATCTGAATCGAGCCATTCAGTAAGCTTATACCCGCCATCTTCATACAGTGAAATAGCTGAAAATTGAAAATAGACGGATTGATAGGGACTGTCTCCCCGTTTCAACGGTATAGCATACGTTGATGCCTCAAAATCGATAAAATGAAGGGGATATTTCAGGTTTTTCATACTGTGGATTCCCTCTTTCATCCATAAAGCCGGTACCGGCTCATTTTTCGATTGTAAAATCTGCAGATTACGCCGCTGCTGAATGGTTATTTTCGAGCCACCGTGAGATTTTATCACATCGAAAGAGCTGAATCCATCGGATATTTCAACTTGTTCGCTGAACCATAGATTTTTTTCTATTAACCCAACATTTCCATGCCCGATTAGCTCAAATGTGTGGTTTTTCGGATTTTTAACAACCTTACCATCGAAATGAATCTGCCAGCAGCTTTTTGATATATCATCACTCTTTCTGTACGAGCAATATCCGCACTCGCCGCTTCTTTCTGCCGAAGGTACACTACCGGTTTCCACCCATTTTTCGATCTCTTTCATCACCAACGAAATTGCCTTTCCTGAAAACTGATTATGCACCAGTGATGACGGCAACTCTTTTGACAACACCTCCGCGCCTAAACCTGCAGTAACTTTAGCAAAAAGGCTTTCAAAATTTTTTGTTATTTCTGCTGATGAATAATTCACTGAATTGTGCCGATGCAACATATCCAACCCCGCCCTGAATTCTTTTCGCGGAAAATAAAACTCTGCTGAGAACTCACTACCCGGAAAACATCGTTTCAACACTTCAATTCTGTATGCGGCCTTCAGCAGATAATTATTTTCTGTGCGATTTAGGCCTACCCTGTCTATATCGGTTGAACTGGTTCGTTTTCTTAGTTTTCCGTGAATCTGAATGACGGTGAATGTGTCTTCTTTTTTGAGCAGAATGGGAAATCGTGTTAGAAAAGAACCGGATTTTACAACTGCACCACAGATTGCAATATCATCCTCAGTGAGCCACTTTTTTGTCTCTTCAAGAGCCAGAACCGTTTCATTTGAGGTATGCCTTACATTTTTGAACTGTGTTGCAACTGCATCGCGAATGTTTAATTTATTCCGCTGGCGGTACACCGGGCGTGATGAATCAGGAAATTCACCGGATGTAAGAAAGATGAATTTTAAGGGGCACCGCAGAGTTTCGAGAAAAATGTGGTCGTTTATGATTCTCTTTTCGTTGTCTTGAACCGGCATCACTCGATTATGTTTACTTCCGGCGTTAGCTCAACACCAAATGTTTCAGAAACCGATTTCTGGATTCTCAATGCGTGATTCCAAAGCTCTTCGCCGGTTGCCCCACCATAATTTACAAGCACAAGCGCCTGATTCTTGTACGTGCCAACATTGCCAACTTTTTTACCTTTCCAGCCCGCTTTTTCTATAAGCCAGCCTGCCGGAATTTTCACCTGACTCTTTGATACTTCATAGCCGGGTATATCGGGAAACGTATCTGTCAGCGCTACAAAAAGAGTTCGTTCAACAATCGGGTTCTTAAAAAAGCTTCCCGCGTTACCGATCAGATTTGGGTTGGGCAGTTTAGATTCTCTAATAGCTACCACTGCATCAAAAATATCGTCTATTCCCGGATCGGTAATTTGCTTGTTTTGCAAAAATTCAGACAATGATCTGTACGAGCTGTTAACAGTGTGCGGTGGTTTTGTCAGTTTGAGGCAAATACCGGTTACAATAACCTTCCCTTTTAATTCATTTTTAAAGATGCTGTCGCGATATCCAAAAATGCATTCTCTATTTGTCAGAGTTTGGTTCATGCCGGATTCGAGATCAAAAAAGGTAACCGATTCGATTACATCTTTCAGTTCCACGCCATACGCTCCTATATTTTGTATGGGCGCCGCTCCAACTGTACCTGGAATAAGAGCCAGATTTTCAATTCCACCAAAGTTATTTTCCACTGCCCATTCTACCAGGGAGTGCCAGTTCACTCCTGCCGACACATCAACCAAAGCATATCGCTCATCTTCAGATAAAACGGTAATTCCTACTAATGAAATTTTCAGAACGGTTCTGGAGATATTTCTTCTCAACAGAATGTTACTGCCACCTCCCAGAATAAACGGTTGTTCCTTTTCAAATAAACCATCTTTATGCAACTGTTTTAGCTGATTTACTGAGGTGATTTCAATCAGTTTCTGTGCCTTTGCTGCTATCCCGAGAGTGTTTAGTGCCGTAAGGTCTGCATCAAAGGTTATTTCTGCGGTTGAATTTATCTGAGTCATATTTTATTCAGGCTCAACCTGCGGGGCAATAATTGGTTTTACCCTTAATTTTTTTACCCGGTTATTTTTTACAGAGTGAACAGTTAATTCCAGAGTTTTATATGTAACTCTCTCGCCCACATTTGGTATACGCTCCGTTAAATGGTACACCAGGCCACCCAGCGTTTCAAATTCATCATCTGACGTGGAAATTTCAGTGCCTAATATTTCATCCAGATCATCGAGATCAATTTTGGCATCAAAAACATACACTCCATTTTTAAATTTAGTGTAGAGTTTTTCCTCTTCTTCATTGTACTCATCACCAATATCTCCTACAATTTCTTCGAGAATATCATCGAGGGTTACAATTCCCTCTGTGCCTCCGTATTCATCAACCACTATGGCGATGTGGGTTTTTTCGTGTTGAAAGTCACGCAGAAGGTCGTCAAGTTTTTTAGTAGCGGGAATAAAAAGTGCTTTTCTAGCGATGGTTTTCCAGTTGATGCCACTCTTATCCAGATCTGTGTTAATATATGGCAGTACATCTTTCGTATAGATTACACCAAGTATTGTGTCGAGATCATTTTCAAACAGAGGCATTCTGGAAAGGCCTTTATCCTGAATAATTGCAATAACTTCGGGAAGGGTGGCATCCACTGAAACTGCTACAATGTTCACGCGGGATGTCATGATTTCACGAACGGTTGTATTTCCGAATTCAATCACATTTTCAATAATTTCGCGCTCTTCACCCTTAATTGAACCCTCTTTCTCACTCATTTCTGCCATTGTTTTTAAATCTTCGGCAGTCATTCGGTTATCGGGTTTTGGAAGGCTTCTCTCAAGCGTTAATGTACTCTCGGCTATAAGTTTCGAAACCGGTGTAAACAGAATGAAATTGAAATAAATGAAATTGCACATCCGGCGGCTCACCTTAAGCGGATTGTTAATGGCAATTACTTTTGGCGTTATTTCACTCAGGATTAAAATCATAAACGTGAGTACTATAATCTCAACGGTGTAAACGAGCGCGAGAGGTAACTGAAAATAGACGGCAATTTTTCCGGCGATTACAGCCGCGAGTACAGAGCTCACAATATTTGCAAATGTATTCCCGATCAGGATTGTTGCCAACAGCCTTCGCGGTTTATTAAGCATTTTGAGAATACGGGAATCTTTCCCGGCGTGATTTCCTGTTTGCGTGAGCTTGTCGAGCTGGTTAACAAGAGAAAAGAAAGCCACTTCTGATCCGGAAAAAAGTGCACTGATAAAGAGGCCGAACATCATAATTATCAGTTCAATAATTAAATCACCCGTATGAAAGGCTTCCGCGTTTTCTGCTATGAATAAAAACAGAAGTTTTGGTAAGATTAAGATCGGATTTCCCGGAGGTTCGTCTAAGGTATCCAAAAATCAGATATTGGTTAACAGATGTAAACGATAAAAATATGAATAAAAAAAGGTGACGATCAAAGTTTGAACGTCACCTTTTGAAATTACAAAAGATAATGGTGATTAAAATGGCAAATCATCATCCATATCATCAAATGAATCATCGATTTCAGCCGTGGTGGCCGGTTTATTTGCCGGTTTTGAAGTCTGTGATGATGATCCTCCATTGGTTCTGCTATCCAGCATTGTCATGGTGAGAGCCTTAATCTCTGTTGTATATCGTTTTTGGCCATCTTTATCTTCCCACTCACGGGTTTGTATTGGGCCTTCGAAATAGGCTAAAGAACCTTTTTTAAGGTATTCCTGGCAAATTTCAGCTGTTCTTCCCCATGCCACAACCCGGTGCCACTCAGTCTTTTCCTGCAGTTCACCGTTTCTGTCTTTGTAGCGCTCAGATGTAGCTACACTCAATGTTGCTACGGCTGTGTTTGACTGTGTGTATCGCACCTCAGGATCCTGCCCAAGTCTTCCGATTATCATTGCTTTGTTTAATGAACTCATAATGTGTTCCTCATATTTTTTGTTAATGTTCTACTAATAAGAGCTGAAAATTCAGGATTCCTTACACTTTTTTTTTATCGAAGTGCTTCTTCAAGTTCCAGTGAAGCGTTACTTCCGGCATCACGATACTTTATTATTAACGGGCATGCAACTGAAAGGCCAAGTTCTTTTGCCCAGTTATTTCCCACCGGGCGTGTACCCGGAACTACCACTGCATTCTCTGGGATTGCGGCTCCCTTTCCGAGCACCACACGGTTTACGCAATCGTACACAGGTACTGATCTTGATAATGTTACTCCCGGTGCGATTACAGCTCCTTTTTTTACAAGAATTCCCTCTACAATTACAGCACCCGCACCGATAAAGCAATCATCTTCAATAACCACCGGACTCAGGCCAACCGGTTCTAAAACACCACCAATCTGAACGCCTGCCGAAAGGTGCACATTTTTACCGATCTGTGCGCATGAACCCACAAGAGCATGGCTATCGATCATAGAGCCTTCATCCACAAAAGCACCAATATTTACGTATGCCGGTGGCATAATAATTACCCCTTTGGCAACATATGCCCCTCTCCGAACGGATGACCCACCGGGTACCAGACGCACTCCGTCTTCCGCATCAAACATACGGGGAGGAAGATTCTCTTTATCTACAAATCCTTCATAAATACCTCCGTACTCAGCGTTTTTTCCGGCTTTAAAAGCAGCAAGTATCGCCTCTTTCACGGCAATATTCGCTTCCCAGTTTCCATCTTTCGGATTGGCAGCTCTTACCGTTCCTTTTTCAAGTTGATCGAGTGTTTTTTCCCAGCTCATATCTATTTTGTATTCGTTTTATACCAGTTTTTAATTTGTTGATCTGCTTTCACCAACTCTTCTAAAGTTGTGAGATCCTCTTCCGTTAATGGCAAACGCAGTGCAGTATCTGAAATCTCCCCCTTTTCTTTCAAAAGGCATTTTGCAGGTATTGGGTTCGATGCA
>SLGA01000193.1 GCA_007123985.1 Balneolaceae bacterium
AAAATTAACGTTTTTTGAACTCTGACGGGCAAAATTGCTTTACATTTAGCAGAAAAGGTGGTTTGTTGAGAGTGAACCATCATCTGTAGAATTATTTGAATCAAAAAGATCTCCTTATGGCCACAAATTTTTATTGTAAAGGGACAGAGCAAAAACTGAAGAAGCATTTTGAAGTAATTTATGGCAAAGAGTTTGTTGATGAATGTATGAACCGTACCAAGCACCTACTGAACAGATACGGTTTGTCACCTGCGGCTAAGGTTAACTTTCACGATGTATGGACCCATCAGGATACGATTCTGATCACCTATGGTGATATGGTTCAACCCGAAATAGGCGAACCTGTTTCCAAACTCAGAAAGCAGCACGAATTTCTGTCAAAAAAGCTGAAAAATCACTTCTCCACAGTTCACATATTGCCTTTTTTTCCGAGCTCATCGGATGATGGTTTCTCGGTTGTAAACTATCGCCGGGTGGATGTTCGGCTGGGTGGATGGGATGACATCCGCCACATGAGTAAAGATTTTCGGTTGATGGGTGATCTTGTGATGAACCATACATCTCGCCACAGCGATTGGTTTAAGCAGTATCTTGAAAAAAATGAGCCTTACACTGATTTTTTCATCGAGGTTGATCCCCAAATGGATCTTTCTGAGGTAACGCGCCCACGAAGTACCCCCCTGCTCACGCCTGTTCATACTAAAAAAGGGGAAAAATTTGTCTGGTCAACGTTTAGCGACGATCAAATAGATGTAAATTTTGCCAACCCCGATGTGCTGTTTGAATATCTCGACATCTTCTTTTTTTATCTGAGTAAGGGATTAAGCGTAATTCGCCTTGATGCGGTTGCTTTTATCTGGAAAGAACCGGGTACAAATTGTATTCATCTTAAACAGACCCATGAAATCGTAAAACTGGCTCGTACACTTACCGACTGTTTTGCACCAAATGCTACCATAATCACTGAAACAAATGTACCTCACAAAGAGAATATCAGCTATTTTGGAGAGGGAGATGAAACGCATATGGTCTATCAGTTCAGCCTGCCGCCGCTCCTGCTGCATGCAATTCTTACAGAAAATGCCACTTATCTAACAGAATGGGTGAAAACGCTGAAACCGCTGCCTGATAATTGCACCTATTTCAACTTTACGTCTTCACACGACGGCATAGGGGTACGGCCTCTTGAAGGACTGGTTCCTGATAATGAATTTGCCAGTCTCGTGGAAAGTATTCGGCAGAAAGGTGGTTTCATATCAGAAAAAAAGAACCCGGATGGCTCCCTGAGTCCATATGAGCTAAACATCACATATTTTGACGCATTCAGCGGTATAAATGGATCGCAATCCCTGCAGGAACGAAGGTACATCTGTTCTCAAATTATTTCCATGAGTTTGAAAGGTGTACCCGGCATTTATTTTCACAATCTCACTGCAACGAGAAATAATCTTCAGGGAGTGTCTATTACTGGACGCTACAGAACCATCAACAGAAAAAAATGGTATTACGAAGAACTGGCGGGCGAGCTTAGTGATCCGGATACATCAACATACCGTATCTTTAACATGATGAAGCAGATTATTACAGCACGAAAAAAGCACCCTGCATTTCATCCGTTCGGAGGGCAGTCCGTAGCAGATGTTGGGGGTGATCTGTTTTGCCTGATCAGATGGGATCCTGCTGAAACAGAAAAAATTCTGGTGCTTGCCAATGTTACAAACAAGGAAAAGCGTGTGAACCTGAATGATTTTGAGTTGCCAATAAAAGCTCAGGGAACGTACAATGATATTATTTCAGGGAGTGAAGCAGTGGCAGATGGTATCGCAGAGCTGAAACCATTTCAGGTATTATGGCTGAAAATTTAAACGATCAAATCTTTACACACTCGATCAACTGAGGCAGCTTTGTGATCACAAGATCAGGCATTAAATTTTTGCAGCGATCATCATCTTTTCGCCATTTCAGAGAGCGTTTATCTCCGGCAAAAAGAGCTGTGCGCATGCCAAATTCTGCGGCTGGGTACACATCCTTTAGCATGTCGTTACCAATAAAGAGCACCTGGTGCGGCCTAACAGAATTATCCAACTGAGTTAGTTTTTGAAGAAACTGTTTGTAAAACAGGAGCCCGGGTTTTTTAAGCTTTTCTTCGTACGACCAGTTCAGCAACTTTGTGTTAAATCCGAGATCTTCAAGAGCTTGATTAGTGAGTGCTTCAAGTACAATGGGTGTATAAAACTGTGAATTGGAAATAATTCCCTGTTTAAGCCCATTTGATTTGAAATGCTTCAAAGTGCCGGTAACATCAGGCATAGGCCAGACGGGATTCATTCGGGCTTCAAACTCTACAGAAACCTGTTCATACAGGTTGTCATCAGGTAGAAATTCAATGAGTATTTCTGATTTCATCTCTTGCAAAACATCGCTCCACACTTCCCGTATATCCGGTTCAGGATATTCAACTCCGGATTTTTTCAGCGCTGATATAACATTGCCAACAACATCATTGTAGATATGAAATCCTCTGGAACCGGCTTCATCTGATTTTATTTGAATCCCGGATTGATTTAAAATTTCCAGAAACAGTTCGGAGTCCGGGCTTCCATCATCGATGCCGATATCACCCACACCTGAAATAAAAAGTGTGCCGTAGAAATCGTAGGCAATCACCTTGATATCTTTCAGAACGGTGAGTATAGGTTTTGTATCCGTAAGTATCGGTTCCATTGGAGCGGAAAGCTCCCTAAACCGTTTGTGAAGTGGTGTATCAGCCATAAGGTGAACTGCTGTTACTTCTTAAACTTTTTACGATACTCTTCAATTTCGATCATTGGCGGGCGCTCTTCTTCAATAATTTCAATCAGATTCTGCTCGTACTGATCCCGTTTAGCCTGAAATTGCCGCAGAATGGTTTCGTGTTCCGCTTTCTCAAAAATTCCAAGAGCTTTGGCTCTTTTTATGAAAGTCTGCAGAATTCCGAAGGCCATTTTTCCAAGTGCTTGTGTTGGTTTGTTTTCATGAACTCGTTTATCAAGATCGGTCTGAGCGAAAGCTTCCAGGCCAAATTTGTGGTACACATCAATCAGGTGCGAAGTTTCCACTCCATAGCCAATCGGAAAGGCAATCTGTTCGAGTACTTCACGCCGAACTGCATATTCACCTGAAAGCGGCTGGATAATTGCCGTGAGATCCGGGAAAAAGAGTGAAAAAAGTGGACGTACCAGTATCTCGGTCACACGTCCGCCTCCTGATGGCCGTACATTGCCCGAGAACGCCAGAGGGCGATCGTAAAAGGCTTTCACATACTTGACCTCATCACGATAGATAAGCGGTGCCACAAGCCCGTACACAAATCTCGGGTGTATGTTGCTGATGTCTGCATCAACATAGACGATGATATCACCCTTTAGCTGATAAATTGCTTTCCAGAGATTTTCACCTTTACCGCGTTTGGGCTCAAGATTGGGTAAAATATCTGATGCCAGGTAGGTATCGGCACCAAAGTTTTTTGCGACTTCGAGTGTTTTATCATTTGAGCCGGAATCGATAACGGCAATTTCATCGATAAGTGGATAGCGCTCCATTAGCTCTGAGCGGAAAATAATCAGTTCTTTTCCGATTGTTTTCTCCTCGTTGAGGGTAGGCAGGCAGAGTGAAATGGTGAGGTTTTTCTTCTTTTTTGCTTCAACCAGTTTTTTCAGGTCCCAAAATTCGGAATGATGGTAAGTGTTTTTGTCGATCCAGTTTTGAAGATTACTCACAATATCCTCCGTCTACAGCTAAAATTGTTCCAATAAGCTGAGCCAGCCCTTTATAAATTGGCTCAATTTGTATGGTTTCATTTGATTTGAACGTTTGCTCACCCACAGTAATACCGAGTGTAAGTGCGGGAATTTCGTGATCAATCAAAGCAGAAAGTTCAGAAATACTTGGTGCAAGCCTCGGTTCAATGTCCAGTGATTCCATCACCGATCTGGCGCATTTGGTTAAACTGTGGGAGTAGGGTATTCCGCCGGGCGATCGTTTTGCAAAAATATCAAGCTCAACCTGATCTCCGGTTTTTGATGAAACTTCAAGTACAATGTCACTTATAGTTTCACCGGCTTTCTCCACAACTTCCTGCGATTCTGAGCGAACTTCAAAACCCAGGGTTGCATCCCGCGCAATAGTATTAAATGATGAGCCACCAATTATGGAACCCATAACAATACTTGTTCGGGGACGCTTAGGCAGGCGAATATCATTAATTTTATTGATCACTTCGTTCAGTGTAAGAATGGCACTTGCATCACCAAAACGTGACCAGTCGTACGTTTCGGGAACCCTGCAGGTAATTTCGCCACGAAGCATACCTATGGAGGAATAGCTTAACCGGCCAAGCTGAATACCTTCAACACAGATGGCATTTTTGATATCGAACTTATTGTTTTCTAAAAAGAAACGAATACCCTCCAGATTACCGCGTCCAAGGCTTTTTACTCCGGCCAGCAACACTAAATCGTTATTTAGTTCGATCTCTAAATCCTCCAGAATGTACGGGAGTGTTGTGAGGGCCGCCAGTCCCAGTGCATTATCAGCCACACCCGGTCCCATTATCTCTTTACTGGCCACCTGCATGGTGTGATCCGTTTTTGCATCGAAAATGGTGTCGGCGTGGGCATTAATAAGCAGTGCTTTTTCACTCTCTTTGCCGTTGAGCATACCAATACCGTTGCCGGCATCATCAATTGAGGAGTCTGTGAGCCCTGCTTCATCGAATCGGTTTAATATAAACTGGATACGATTTTCTTCATGGCCGGTAGGTGCCGGAATTTCACCGATCATTACCAGATTGGCTAAAAGCACCTCCCGATATTTTTTAAGCTTATCCTCTAAGCCGTATAATTGTTTTCCTAAATCTGAGAAGTCCTTCATAATTAAATAAGGTAAATTTGATCTGTAGCGTTTACCTAAAGATGAGAAAAATTAAGTTGGTATTCACCTTAAAGATTATCAAATATCACTGTTATACAATAATTTTACAGAGAAATAATACGATCCGCAGCATTATTACAGTAAAACGGCTAAAGGATGATTTTATAAAACCGAAATATCAGACAAGAGCGGGCTCTGCGAAAAATTCTGTAATCGAACTTTTTGCAACAGGTTTTGCGATGAGTGTAGCTGATGTACAATCGGTTATTTCAACTTCAACATAATCACCTTTTTTGAAATCTTTCCGATCGAAAACAACCATTTTATTGGTGTCTGTCCGGCCCGATAGCTGTTCTGCCGATCGTTTACTTTCTCCTTCAACAAGTACAAGGTGGCGATTCCCAATTTCTGCCTTGTTGTTTTTCTCTTGAATAGCCATTTGCTGCTGAATAATTTCTGTGAGACGGCGCTTTTTCACATCTTCTGGTACGTTGTCTTCATATTTTCTGTGGGCAAGAGTGCGTTCGCGTTCTGAGTAGGCAAACATATAAGCAAGATCGTACTCCACAATTTCCATCAGGGTCATCGTATCATGGTGTTCCTCTTCGGTTTCATCACAAAAACCGGCAATAATGTCTGTGGAGAGTGAAACTCCGGGAATAATTTCGCGCATCCGCTCGATAAGTGAGAGATATTGTTCGCGAGTATAGGGCCGTCTCATTCGTTCGAGCATGCTGCTGCTGCCTGCCTGCGCCGGAATATGGATATAGTTGCAAAGATTTGGGCGCTCGGCAATAAGATGAAGCAGGGGTTCAGGAAAATCTTTTGGATGAGGTGATGAAAATCTAAAACGAATTTCACTATTTACCTTGCTTGCTTCATCCATCAGGCGTGTGAAGTCGATATCTTCGTATTTGTAGGAGTTTACGTTCTGCCCGAGAAGAGTAACTTCTTTGTAGCCCTGATCACTCAGTTCGCGGATTTCCCGCAGAATACTTTCCAAGGGCCTGCTTCGCTCGCGGCCGCGTGTAAATGGCACAACACAAAATGCGCACATATTATCGCAACCACGCATGATGGAAACAAAAGCTGAAACTCCATTTCCGCTGGTTCGCACAGGACTGATATCTGCATAGGTTTCTTCGAGTGACAAGAGCACATTCACAGCTTTTCGGCCATCTTCTACTTCGGCCAGCAAATTTGGAATATCCCGATAGGCATCGGGACCAACAACAATATCTACAAGCTGTTCCTGGTCGATGATTCGGTCTTTAATCCGTTCTGCCATACAACCCAGTACGCCAACAGTTAACTTCTTATTCTCTTTTTTAAGCGAGCGGAACTCCTTAAGGCGGTTCCAGACTCTTGTTTCAGCATTTTCCCGGATGGAACAGGTGTTCACAAAAATTACATCAGCCTCTTCAGCGGTTTGAACCGGTACCATGCCTTCGTCAAGAAGTATTGAATTTACCACCTCTGAGTCGGCAAAATTCATCTGGCAGCCGTAGGTTTCTATATGAAATCGTTTATTGTTCATGGAACCGGTATTGAAAATAATGATTTAGCGGAATTGTTTAAGGGGCTAAAAATACAAATTAATATCGTGGATGTCATCGTTTACCAGCGCTTTTAAACCCGGGCAGCGCGGTATTATTGAACGGATCTCAGATTACCGTCAGTATCTGTGAGAAAAAAGAACATATTACGACCGCCTGTAGATTGATCAAATAAACCGTCGGTTGATTCGGTCCACCCGGTTACGGCAATTTCGTTTAGTGATGTTTGAACTACTGATGCGGCAATTTCGGAGGCAGAACCACCGTATGTGTTTGTCCAGAGAAGATTTCCTGAAAGATCCAATTTGGCAAGAAATACATCGTTATTTCCCTGAATCAGGTCTTCAAAATCACCGTTGTTTGATCGGGCTTCACCGGTAATAATGTATTGATTATTAGCAGTCTGTATGGCATCAAATGCAGCATCATCGCTGCTGCCACCGATTGTACGAACCCATTCGATATTATAGTTTGATGATAGTTTCATTAAAAAAGCATCTCTGCTGCTATCATCTCTGCTGAAAATTCCGGTTGAAGAATCGGTACTTCCTGCAATTATAAATCCACCATCTTCCGTTTGGCTTATGGATCTGCCAACATCAGTGCCTTCACCTGCATAACTGATGAGGGAAATGAACTGACCGAAAATATCTAATTCGAGTGAGAAAACTCCAGAGCCACCGGCGTTAAAACCTGAAAAGTTTCCATTTTGGGATTGATGAGTACCGGTTATAACTACACCGTTTCGCACGGATATGGCTATGTCAAATGCTTCATCGGCTGATGACCCACCTGCGGTACGTGTCCAGTTCGGTTCACCGTTTAAATCTGTAAATATCACAAATGCATCGCGGCTGGTATTATCTTTTGTGAAAAAAGTGAGATCGTTCGATTGTGTGGAACCTGTAACGAAATAACCATTTCCGGGTGCTTCAATTACAGCATTGGCGGAATCATTACCCGAGCCGCCATATTTTCTGGCCCAAATCAATCCTCCATCCGGGTTTACCTTCATCAGAAAAAGATCTGTACCTCCACGGTTTTGGCCGGAAAAGTTACCTGTGTTCGAATCACTTGAACCTGCTATCACAAAATTCCCGACACGATCTTCTATAACATGATTAGCAATATCTGTACCATTGCCGCCATAGGTTCTGATCCATTCAACCGAACCGTTTGCCCGGAGTTTGGTGAGGTGGATATCTCGCTGACCGATTCCTAAACCCTGGAAATCACCATTGTCTGATGTTGTACTTCCGGTTATCAGAAAGCCGCCATCTGATGTCTGGATGATGTTTGAGGCTTCATCCTGGCCGGAACCTCCAATAATTTTTGCACCCGCTTCACCATTCAGATCACCGTTATCATCATTGCCACCAATCGGTTCAAGATTGCATGCAGAGAAAAAAGCCACTACGGTTAATAAGATCAACTGCTTAAAAACCCTAAAAGGTGAACTGTTTGTAAACATGGCAGCAGATTAAGATTAATTGTAGCAGAGGCAGTGAGTACAGATGCTCTGAGTACCTCTTTAATTTATATTGACTAGTTCAACATCAAAAACAAGTACTGACTCTCTGGGGATTGCATTAGATTGTAATTGATCTGAACCGATATCAGCTGGTATGAATAACTGGTACTTTGCACCGGTTTGCATTAGTTGTAACCCTTCAGCAAAACCAGAAATAAATCCACTCACAGGACTAGGATCGGTAGTTGTATTTCCGGGAGTTCGATCAAAAACGTATCCATTTGTGAATGTTCCGGTATATCTGATCACTACATTACTAGTGGCACCGGGTGACTCTCCATCACCCTCTTCGATTACACGGTACTGGAGGCCGGAATCGGTAACTGTAATATCATCTTGTTGCGCATTGGCTTCCAGAAACTGAGCCGGATCTCTCAGGAATGAATCGAGTTTCATATTGAAAATCAATACAGACCCATTTTGAATCGCCCATGGAGGTAACCCCCGAGTCGAAAGCAGGTATTGCCCGGCTTACCGCTGCCGGCTGGACGGTAACCAATCAGCTTGTGTTTACTGCTCCTGCAAGCAGACGGGGACACACAAACAAATTAAGGAAGGTGCTTAACGATATTGGAGTATTGCCTTACTATACTTTTTCAGTAAAAGGATA
>SLGA01000115.1 GCA_007123985.1 Balneolaceae bacterium
GGAATTTCTTCAATCAAACCGGGCTTCAGGTATCTGTCCAATATCAGGATGAATGTGAATCTCAAATCGTGTAATCCGGAGATTCAGGATCGTTTATTTCCGGTACACCTGTAATTACACCGGCTCAAATCGATGCAGGAGACACGTCCGTTACAGGCAGTTCAAATGCGGGTGCTACTATAACACTTTATGTGAATGGTGTGAATGTCGGTACCACAACTGCAGATGGCAGCGGGAATTGGCAATTCACAGGCTTACCGACCGACACATTTAATAACGGGGATGAAGTTTATGCACAGGCTCTCGACCCTGCTGCCGGGGCCTTAATATCAGCATTTTCAAATTTTGTAGTTGTTGGAACTCTCCAGACCCTCCCACCGGTCATAGATGGCGAATACATTGCCGGTGATACGATAATTAGCGGATCATCTATTGAAGGGGGGAGTGTTGACATTCGGATTTTTGTAAATGGAAACGTCATTGGAGGTGCAGAAACAGATGCTTTTGGGAATTGGGAATTTGAGTTGGAACTTGGTTCACTTTCTGCAGGCGATGTAATCACAGCCACAGCACTTGCCCCGGGTAAATCAAGAAGTGTAAATTCTGATGAAGTGATTGTTCAGGCCGGAATATCTTCCCAGCCAACAGTTCAAGGGCCTATTCGTACGGGAGATACAACTATTACAGTAACGGGCGGATCCGGCCTTGTTACACTCTATATCGATGGAGAAGCTGTAGCTACCAAGGAGGGTAGTGGTAATGTAGTGTTTGAAGCCGGTACAGATTATGATTTGGGTGACCTTTACCGGGGAGCCACTGTTACAGCAACCAATAAAGATGGTGAGTTTAGCGGAGAGAGTGAAGAATCAGATGGTGTTACGGTTGAAAGTGTAGAAACATTTTTAATAGAATATGTTGATTCGGAAGGTAATATTCTGAATGATGGAAATGTACCTACACAAACACCAAACGAGCCTTTCTTTGTTCGAATAACTGCTCTTGATGGTTCTGGTGAAACGTTTACGAATTTCAACGGAAGTGCAACGCTCAGTTTTGGGTTCGATGCAACGCCCGAATCTTCATTTACAGCCAATTTTTTGGATGGGGTGCTTGCTGTACATCAGATCATCGCACTTAGTGGGGCAGATAATGTTAGTATCAATGCCATATCACAAGACGACCCCACCATAAGTGGTGATAGCAACACATTCGACATTCTTGGAGAAAGTGAGTTTGATGTTACCCTTTCGTTAGGGGCTTGCTGGCGCGCACTTTCTTCCCCTATCCAGAACGGTACATACGCCGATCTTCTTGGTGAAATTTGGACACAGGGAGCAGAAGGATCAAACTATCAGCCGGGTTCTCCAAATATATTTACCTGGCCTAACAACGCGCCGAATGAAAGCAGTGAGTGGGAGGGTAGTGATGCTATTTGGCAGGCTGTTACGGATTTGAATGAGGAAATACCGGCAGGAACAGGTTTTCTTGTAAGTGTATTTTCTGATAATAATTTTGATGGTGTAGATGATGAAGATCCGGTTACAATATCAGTTACTGGCTTTGAACGACTGGCTGATGTAAGCCCGGAGTTGAATGAAAACAGCGACGGCTGGACCTTGGCAGGAAACCCCTATACAGATGCAGTAGATTTCGATCTGCTTGGCCGGGTTGATTTAACAGATGTAGCCTATGTCTATGATCGAAGTGCCGGTGGTGATAACTCGGGAGCGTGGTTGTCGTACAGTGTAGGGGGAGGAGGAGATCTACAGACGGTTTGATTGCACCCTTCCAGGGGTTCTTTATCCAGAATGATGGTGAAAATGCATCAATTACATTTAGCGAATCTGCCCGAACTGGTACAGCAACTTTCTATGGAAAGAAGGCCTCAAGAGAATTTATACGATTGCAACTGGATGGCGAAGGCTTGAAAAACTCAGCCTGGATAACCTTTTCTGAAAAAGGTAATAAAAACCTGGTTCGTGGTGATGCACTTCAGCTAACACCCTTTTCACAAGACTACGCTTTGCTGGCTACCGATAAAGAAGGGGTGATGCTCGATATCGGAATCTTCCCTACTTTAAATGATGAGCTTGCTGTTCCGTTAATGATAGAAACTACACGGGGTGGAAGCTATACCATATCGGCGACCGATTTTCATTATCAATCCCAATCAACAAATATGGTATTTGTAGATTTACATGAAAATGTGACCCTGCCTTTTGATGAGTCCTTCAGCTATACATTTCAGGTAAAAAATGCGATGAAATTAAATACGAATACACTCTCATGTTTTGAAGAGCCAGAAGTTTTGGCCCAAAAGTTTTATCCGCAGAAAGCTGTATCCGAAACGCAGCGATTTGTAATCAGATCAGTAAATACAGAGGAATCTGTTTTGCCAACCACATTTTCCCTTTATCAAAATTATCCGAATCCATTTAATCCCACCACTACAATTCAGTACGAGCTTCCGGTGCAGAGTGAAGTTCAACTATCGGTTTATGATATGACAGGCAGGAGAGTAGCGATATTGGTTAATGGTACCGTTCAAAGTGGGAGGCACTCTGTTCAGTTCGACGGCACCCAACTTGCCAGCGGTGTCTATATGTACAGACTTACTGCGGGATCTCAGGTTATATCAAGGAAATTATCTTTAATAAAGTAGATTTTGGGTAGGGACCTAATCTGTGCAACACTGAATGGATTTTATGCGCTCATTGATTTAATCTTATCCCCGCTTTCCTGCCGGCGCTTGCACTCTTCGGTATTTTTGCACGTTCCGAAGAGGTGCAGTGAGTGTCCATCCACATTAAAATCATGGATTTTTTCCATCAATTTCTGGATTTCAAGAATTCGGGGATCGCAAAACTCAATAACCACACCACACTCTTTACAAATCATGTGATCGTGCTGTTGATAGGCGTATGAACGTTCATAATAAAACTGATTTTTCCCAAACTGCTGGCGCTGTACAAGTCCGCACTCTATCAGAAGATCCAGTGTGTTGTAAACAGTTGCACGTGATACACGTGTGCCTGCCTTTTTCATATTGAAGAATATATCGTCTGCATCAAAATGCCCGTCGGAACTGTAAATTTCTTCGAGCACCATAAAGCGTTCCGGTGTTTGCCGCTGGTTCCTCTCTTTGAGATAGGTTCTGAAAATCTCTTTTACGAGTACAATGGTTTCTTCCTGAGCCTGATGTGCCATGATAAAAAGTTTAATTCCGATGAATCTTTAAAATAGTGACTTCTGCTGATTTCTTTAAAGAATGTTTAATGAACTATTAAAATTGTGCTAATCTTTTATATTACTACAAATATCAGAAAAACCAACCGATACTCCTATGCCAGCACTTGTTGCTTTTGAAACTCTTACTGAACTTTATCAAAATCTTACAAAAAAATACGAAAACACTGCTAAAACGGCCTTCGCGTACAAACCATCTCCCAAGGATGATTACAAACCTGTAACGTGGGATACGGTAAAGGAAGATGTTACTGCGGTAGCAAGTTATCTGATCCATCAGGGGGTAGAGAAAGGGGATAGGGTAGCGATTCTAAGTGAAAACCGTTATGAATGGGCTGTTGTAGATCTTGCCATTCAGATGACAGGCACCATAAATGTTTCACTCTACACAACACTTCCGGCAAATCAGTGTGAGTACATCCTGCAGGACTCCCAGGCAAAAATATTTTTCGTATCAACAGGTATTCAGCTGAAAAAGGCAGTGGAAGTATTTGATAACTGCCCCGATTTGAAATCTGTGATAGCTTTTGATGAGCCAAAAGTGAAAGAACAGATGAGCCACAATTACGTGAAGCTGTTTGACACGATCTGTGCTGAAGGTTTAAAGGCAGAAACGAAACACGCTGCAGAGTTAAAAAAACGCGCAAAAGCAGTAAAATCTGAAGATGTGGCAACACTTATTTATACATCGGGCACTACCGGCAAACCTAAAGGAGCTATGCTGACGCATCGAAATATTGTAAGTAACGTAAAAGCCGCACACGAAGCATTAACGATTGGAGAATACGACAGGTGCCTGTCCTTTCTTCCGCTCTGCCACTCCTTCGAACGAACCGGCGGATATTACGCAATGATCTCGGGCGGGGCAGAGATTTACTATGCCGAGAGTGTGGATACCGTTGCCAAAAATATGACGGAAGCCCACCCAACTATTGTGGTTAGTGTGCCAAGACTCTTTGAAAAGATCTATAACCTGGTTAACAAAAGTGTTCAGGATGGGAGTGCCATCCAACAGAATATTTTTGCGTGGGCACTCAATGTTGGAGAAAAATACTGGCAGGGAAAACGAGGACTTGTAAGTTTGCAAAAAGCACTCGCAGACAGGCTTGTTTTCAATAAATTAAAAGAGCGTACTGGTGGCCGGATCAGATTTTTTGTCTCGGGTGGGGCAGCTCTTCCATCCGAAATAGGTACATTTTTCATGTCTGCAGGTCTCAATATCATCGAGGGATACGGTCTTACAGAAACTTCACCGGTTATGACCTGTAACCGCTATGGCGATGAAACCATGGGAACGGTTGGTAAGGTAATCAACGGTGTAACTGTGGGAATTCGCGATCTTGAAACCGATAAAATTATTGTGCAGGTAAGCGGTGAAGATTATCCTACAAATATCACATCTAAAGCCGGTGAGATTCTAAACCGGGGACCAAATACAATGAAAGGGTACTGGAATAATGAGGAAGCCACCAAAGAGATGATTGATGATGACGGCTGGCTGCACACCGGTGATGTAGGCAGGTTTGTGGACGGAAGGCTAAAAATCACAGACCGTATCAAACATATGATCGTTAATGCGGGAGGAAAAAATATTTACCCGGGTCCCATCGAAGATCTGTTCAAAACAAGCCAGTGGATTGATCAGCTTGTGGTGGTTGGTGAACAACGAAGCTACATGGCATCACTTATCGTTCCGGATTTTGAAGCACTCTCAAAATATGCCAAACAGAATGATATTTCATTCAACAATAACGAAGAGCTGATTGCAAATGAATCAATCAAAAATCTGTTCAGCAAAGAGATACGAACATTCTCGAAAGAGCTTGCATCGCATGAAAAAATACGTGATTTCAGGCTTATTCCGAGTGAATTTACAGTTGAAACCGGTGAGCTAACCCCAACTCTAAAAGTAAAACGCAGAGTAATTGAGGAAAAATACGGCCATTTGATTGAGGATATCTTTTCCGGTGATTCTGCTTAAGAAGCTCTGTTTTTTCGGGCGTTTATAAATGATTTGATGCCTGCGGCGATAAAGGCGAAGCATATGATGGCCATGAGTGCCTGCCCGATTGCCGCAGCCGGACGTTCAGGCATGTCGCCTGTAATGGCTCCAATCATTGCAACCAGGCCGCTAAAAGATCCTCCGAGGCCAAGTATTGCAAGCAACAGAGCTGCATGCATGGTGTGTTTACGCATTGGTTCACTTTTTTGGGCAATAAGTCCTAATAAGGCGAAAACGATTCCAAAGAAAGATGGGATCAGGGCGGTGGCACTTGCAGCACCTGTTGCAACGTAAGAAATCAGCCCCAATACAACGAGGATAATTCCCACTGAGATAGATAGTTTTGGCATGTTATTCATGGTATAAAATTATTAAGGTATTTTATTTGTTACTTAGATTCGTTTGAATGTGTGAAATAATTCGGTCAACCCGGCGCCTGTTTACGCCAAGATCGCTGTGGCCAACTCTGCTTGCACTTTTTATGTGGAAATAACAGCTCTTTTCGCTGATCGGTTTTATGGCAATGTTCACATCATCCTTAAATCCAAAAAGTCTGATTCGAAAAACGGCATCAGCTTTTAGCTCGTCTTTATTAAAATGAAGTTCATTCGGGTTTATATCCGTCAAAACAGATTGTGTGATTTCAAAAATCTCCTGAGAAGGAATGTTAAACTGAATGCTCTGAATAATACAATTTGGGGTATCAGGGCAGGGCTCAAAAGGATGTAATTCAGTATCTGAGCGTAAATCAGCCGAAACAGAACCTGTAAAAAATGAGAGTATAAGAGTAGCCACAACCGTAATAGTTTTGTTTGATGACTGAACCAGCCTCGCACAGTTAGAATTCCCTCTCATCAGGAAAGTTTTGCATTACTGAATTTAAAAATTTCGTCAAGAGAGTGCGCTACATTTAAAATTGCTCGGTTTTCCGGTCGGATGAATCCCGCTTCAAACGCATGATCTATCATAGAGATCAACTTGTCATAAAAACCATTGTAGTTGTAAACGGTTACGGGCTTCTCGTGGATGCCGATCTGGTTCCACGTTATAACTTCAAACAGTTCCTCAAGTGTGCCAAATCCGCCGGGCAATGCTACAAATGCATCTGAAAGATTTGCCATCGTGGATTTTCGTTCATGCATATCCTGCACGGTTATCAATTCGGTGATACCCTGATGCGCTACCTCTTTTCTGAACAGCCCGTGTGGAATAACTCCGGTCACTTTCCCACCATGATTCATCACTGAGTTGGCAAGTGCACCCATCACTCCGAGAGAAGAACCACCATACACAAGCCTGTGATTGTTTTCTGCCAACAATTTTCCAAACTCCTCGACCGCTTCAATAACAGACGCGTCGTTACCGGATGATGAACCACAATAGACACAAATATTCATATTTTTGATGAGTGTTCATAAAAAAAGCCATCGGGCAGAATACACTCCGATGACTTTAGATGAAGTATTTACATTGGTTTGTTCGATGCTACAATCCCCACCAGGCAAATGTAATCCATTCCTCGATATTTTCGGTGTAAGGAGCAACAAGTTCGCGATTTTTCTGCGGAACTTCGTCAATTCGCTGCTGAGCGGTTTCAAAATCTTCCATATTTATATCCATATTACCTTCTGATGCTGCCTTTGCAATGGCATCAATATCAAACTGGAATAGCTCTACCCCAAGCGCCTGGTAGAATGACTGTTGTACAAACCGATACTCTTCCAGTGAGAAGTTTTCGGCATTCAGTGCATCCACCTGTATCTGCTTTGCATCACCATAAAGCTGTACCAGATCTCCGTAAACTCCCATCATTTCACGAATAGACGGATCCCTTCCTTCCAGTTCCTGGCCAAGTTCTTCGTATTTTTCCTGAAATTCGGTAAGGCGATCTTCAAGTCCGCGGCGAATATTCATTTGAACATTCACAAACCGTTCTACCTGATTCTCCTGCAACTCTCTGTTTTGAGGTGGAGAAAAGTTACTCTGATTTCGGATTTGTGTATTCGTTTCATGAATCTGCTGAAGCTGTGTAACACCACCCATTAAAGGTTTAACAAAAGTGGTATAGCCAAAGTACCCTCCGCCAACCACCACAATTAAAAATACACCTAAACATCCTAATGCTATTTTTTTACCCATTTCCCGTCTTTATTTACTGTTTGTTGTTTGGTTCTTCTTTAACACGAAATCCGAATCGGTTTCAGGTCATTATCGGTTTATAATTATGAAGCTGTAGCAATCATACGTTCTAAAATACCATCCAGTTTTTTAATAAAATAGTCGATTTCTTCAACGCTGTTGTGTTTGCCAAAACTAACTCGAATGCTCGATTTTGCAACTCCATCGGGGGTGCCAATGCCCTTGAGCACGTGTGAAGGTTCCATCGCCCCTGATGTGCACGCAGAACCATTTGAAACACAAATTCCTTCAATATCGAGATTGAGCAGCAACATTTCACCGTCAAGAGCATAATCGCCATCCGGAATGAAACCAATGTTCAGGATATGAGGAACACCTTCCGATTGGGGGCCATTTACCTGGTACCGTCCGTGAAATTTCTCCTCCAGTTTGTTAATTGCAGCCTTGCGCAGTTCGTTGAAGTGAGAAGAATGTGTTTCGAGCTCATTGGTTGCGTACTTTAGAGCTTCAGCCAGGCCAATAATTCCAGTCACATTAGAAGTGCCACCGCGCCGTCTCCTTTCCTGCGATCCACCCTGAAGCCAGGGTATCCAGGGTGTTCCGTTTTTCACGTAAAGTACACCAATCCCCTTCGGCCCGTATATTTTATGTGCACTAATGCTCAAGGCATTCAGCCCGAGATCGCGCACATTAACAGGAATTTTACCTACACTCTGAACCGTATCCGAATGGAATGTTACGTTTCGCTCACGGCAAACATCTGCAATTTCTTTTATCGGGTTGATGGAGCCAATCTCATTGTTAACGTGCATCAAACTAACAATGGCAGTTTGGTCTGTGATGGCTTCAGCAACCTGGTCTGGATGAATCACACCGCTGTTGTCGGGCTGCAAATAGATGATTTTCACCCCATTTCTTTTCAGTGATTCAGCCGGATGGATTACTGCATGGTGCTCAATTGTTGAAGTAATAATTTCAGTTTTCCTTGTAGCAGCCACAACACCTTTTATGATTGCATTATCGCTTTCGGTACCTCCGCTGGTAAAAATTATTTCTGATGGCTCTGCGCCAATTAGCTTTGCAATAAGCTCTCGGGCATCTTCGATGGCTACTTTAGAGTACCGTCCAAACTGGTGGGCAGAATTTGCATTACCAAAATTTTCGGTGAAAAAAGGCAGCATGGCATCCATAA
>SLGA01000276.1 GCA_007123985.1 Balneolaceae bacterium
AGATGACATTAATGTGGTTCATGGTATGGACATCACATTTGTTACAAGTGCAGAAACCGATGAAGAGGCATTTGCGCTACTGAAACACTTTGGAATGCCATTTAAAAAATAATTTGAACACAAAATAAACGTATCAATGGCAAAAAAATCCTGGATAGCACGTAACGAAAAGAGAAAAGAAACTGTAGAAAAATACGCTGAAAAACGGCGTCAGTTAAAAGAAGCCGGCGATTACGAAGGCCTTCAGAAACTGCCACGTAATGCAAGCCCCACAAGAGTTAGAAACCGATGTGGTATAACCGGAAGATCCCGTGGATACATCAGTAAATATGGTGTATCAAGAATCAAATTCCGGGAACTCGCTCTGAATGGAAAAATTCCAGGCGTAAGAAAAGCAAGTTGGTAACACCAAGATTTTAAATTATGAATAGCGACACCATATCAGATTTTTTAACACGTATTAGAAACGCCCAACAGGCAGGCCACAGAAGAGTTGATATACCTGCATCTAAGCTAAAAAGGGCTATGTCAAAAATTCTTGTTGATAAAGGCTTCATCAGTAAATTTATCGACATCGAAGACGGCAAACAGGGAGTTCTCAGACTTTTTCTCAAATATGATGCATACGGAAAACCGGTGATACGAGAAATTAACAGAATTTCTAAGCCTGGTTTGCGTAAATACAGCGGTAGCGATACACTTCCGAGATTTTACAATGGTTTGGGTATAGTAATTGTTTCCACCTCTCAGGGAGTTATGACAGATAAGGAAGCACGTAAACTTAATGTTGGCGGAGAAGTTCTCTGCTCCATCTATTAATTAAAAGATTTTATAAACATGTCGAGAATTGGAAAACAACCCGTTCCCCTTTTAAATAATGTTGAATTCAACATTGGGGCAGACAATGTGGTTACCGTAAAAGGCGATAAAGGATCCAGCACGCTGAAAATACATCCTGATATTAAGGTTGAATTAAATGATAGTGAGATTGTAGTTACCAGGCCAAGTGATACTAAAGAGCATAAATCACTGCACGGACTGTATCGCTCACTTATCAATAATATGGTTGAAGGGGTAACAAATGGTTACAAAAAACAACTGGAAATTATAGGTGTTGGTTACAGAGCAACTTACACAAATGGAGTTCTTGAACTGAATCTCGGATATTCCCACCCGATTTACTTTGTGCCACCGGAAGGAATAGAGATTGAAATTGATAAAAAAAAAAAAAAAAATGCAATTATAAATATTTCCGGTATCAACAAAGAACTTGTTGGGCAAGTTGCTGCAAAAATTAGAGCCCTTAGAAAGCCTGAACCCTATAAAGGGAAAGGTGTTCGCTATCTGGATGAGAAGATCAGAAGAAAAGCCGGTAAATCAGCTGCTAAATAATTAAAGGTAATTGAGTAATGAAAAAGAATAAGATCAAAACAGAACGCCGAAATAAGATAAGGCGACGCATTCGCTCTACAATTCGTGGTACTGCAGAAAGACCGCGGCTTAGTATTTTTAAAAGTAATAAGCATGTTTATCTGCAATTAATTAATGACCTCGAAAACAGAACAATCTTATCAGTATCTACCAAAACAGCTGATTTATCCGATACATTAAAAGATAAAACAGCAGTTGAAGCAGCATCTGTGGTAGGTAAAGCAATTGCAGAAGTTGCTATTGATCAGGGTTACAAAAAAGTAGTATTCGACAGAAGCGGTTATAAGTATCACGGCATTGTAAAAGCAGCTGCTGATGGTGCACGTGAAGGTGGATTAGAATTATAAAAATATTGACTCATGCCAAAAATCAGAAGAAAACATAACATTCCAGCAGCAAATTTAAACCTTGAAGAAAAACTGGTTCACATTAACCGTGTAGCCAAGGTTGTTAAAGGTGGCCGTAGATTTAGCTTTAACGCAATTGTTGTGGTTGGTAACGGAGAAGGAGTTGTTGGGCATGGATTGGGTAAAGCCAATGAAGTATCCGATGCAATCCAAAAAGGCTTTGATAATGCCAAGAAGAACTTGATTAAAGTTCCACTTACTAAAACAGGCAGTATTCATCATCCGGTAGTTGGTAAAGCCGGTGCAGGTGAGGTTCTTCTGAGACCGGCTGCTGAAGGTACAGGTGTAATTGCAGGTGGAGCCGTAAAAGCTATACTTGATGTTACGGGTGTTCAGAATATTCTGTCGAAATCACTCGGTTCATCCAATCCGCATAACATGGTTAAAGCTGCTTACGAAGCACTAAGAAACTTGTCGGATCCTCTTGAAGTGGCACAGCGCAGAGGCGTTAGTGTAAGTAAAGTGTTTGAAGGATAATAGATTAAAAAGGTAATACACTATGAAATTACATGAATTAAAAGCACCTGCTGCTAATCGGAAAAATCGCAAACGCGTTGGCCGTGGTCAGGGTTCCGGTACAGGTGAGCAATCAGGTCGTGGGCATAATGGACAAAAATCCAGAAGTGGCGGTAAGGTGAAAGCTGGTTTTGAGGGTGGTCAGATGCCACTTCAGCGAAGAATTCCTAAGTTTGGATTCAAAAACCGTTTCAGAACAGAATATCAGTCATTGAATATTCAAACACTGCTTAAATACATTGAAGCAGGCAGGCTGAGCGATGAAGTAACTCATGAAGATCTGGTTACTTCTGGTATTATGCATAAAAACAGTCTGATTAAATTACTCGGTACCGGTGACATCGATAAGAAAGTTTCGATAGAAGTACATGCTTGCAGTAAATCTGCGAAAGAAAAGATCGAGTCTGCCGGAGGCTCTGTAACAATCATCTCATAATAAATAGCTCACAGTAGTAACCTATACATGAGTCTAATAGAAAATTTTCGAAACATTTTTAAAATTGAGGACCTCAGAAACAGAATTCTGTATGTAGTTGGGGTTCTCCTCGTTTATCGAATTGGTAGTTATGTAACAATGCCGGGCGTTGATGCAAGCATGCTTACCGCTCAGGCAGGTGATGCTTCCAGCCTTCTCGGTTTGTTCGATATGTTTGTGGGTGGTGCATTTTCTCGTGCGGGTGTATTTGCACTTGGAATTATGCCATACATTACTGCTGCTATTATTATACAGTTGATGGGTGCTGCAGTACCTTATTTCCAGAAACTGCAACGTGAAGGTGAAGAGGGGCGGCGAAAAATTAACCGACTTACCAGATATGGTACAGTTGGAATTACTGCCGTTCAGGCAATTGGTTTTGGAATAAACCTTCTTGCAACTTCACCAGATGCTATTGTAGTGAGTAGCACCGCTTTTATTCTAACATGTATTATTGTACTTACGGCTGGTACCACTTTTGTAATGTGGCTTGGTGAGCGTATTACCGATCGCGGAATTGGTAATGGTATCTCGATACTTATTATGATTGGTATTATCGCGGTACTCCCTACCAATTTCATTAATGAAGTTACAACAACCAATAATGCAATCATTATAATTGTTGAGCTTGCAGGTCTTGCACTTGTAATTGCATCATGTGTGCTTCTTACACAGGGTACCAGAAAAATTCCGGTACAATATGCGAAACGAGTTGTTGGCCGAAAAGTTTACGGTGGCACTACACAGTATCTGCCACTTCGTGTGAATGCTGCAGGTGTTATGCCGATTATATTTGCACAGTCAATCATGTTTATTCCAAGTACAATCGGAACATTTTTCCCTGAAAATGAAACAGTTCAGTGGATGACAGCCTGGTCGGCCGATTTTACAGGAGTTACATATTCAATTGTATTTTTCATCATCTGTGTATTCTTTACGTTCTTTTATACTGCTATTGCAGTAAACCCACGTGAAATGGCAGATACCATGAAGCGTCAAGGTGGATTTATACCTGGTGTAAGACCAGGTAAGCAGACTGTAGAGTTTATTGATAACATACTTACAAGAATTACACTGCCGGGATCAATTTTCTTATCCTTTGTTGCGATTCTTCCTGCTATTGTAGCAAGTATGGGTGTAACTCCTGGATTTGCACTTTTCTACGGTGGAACAAGTTTGCTGATTATTGTTGGTGTGGCTCTTGATACACTGCAACAAATTGAAAGCCATCTTATGATGCGTCACTATGATGGATTTATGAAGTCAGGCAAAATCAAAGGAAGACGAAGAGCCTGATGATTTATCTGAAGAG
Organism: Balneolaceae bacterium; assembly: GCA_007123985.1. Classification (GTDB taxonomy): domain Bacteria; phylum Bacteroidota; class Rhodothermia; order Balneolales; family Balneolaceae; genus Rhodohalobacter. The sequence continues at coordinate 4,142 of SLGA01000276.1, forward strand.
TGAGTCTGAAATTGACAAGATGCGTATTGCTGCCCGGTTAGTGTCACAAACACTAGCAGTAGTTGCCAAAGAAATAGAGCCGGGTGTTCAGACAGGTAAACTCGACAGAATCGCAGAAGAATTTATTGTTAAAAATAATGCAAAACCTGCCTTTAAAGGTTATGGGCCTAAAAACAACCCATTCCCTGCAACACTTTGCATATCGGTGAATGAAGAAGTAGTTCATGGAATACCGGGTACCAGAGAGTTAATTGAAGGTGATATTGTATCCATTGATTGTGGAGTAGAAAAAGATGGATACTATGGAGACCACGCTTACACATTTATGGTAGGCGAGTGTGATGAAAAGGATAAAGCGTTGTTACAAGTTACCCTTGATTCTCTTTATAAAGGTATTGAACAGGCTGTTCATGGCAAAAAAACCGGTGATATCGGAAATGCTATTCAACAGTTTTGTGAAGACAAAGGTTACGGCGTAGTAAGAGATTTGGTTGGACATGGAATTGGAAAAGACATGCACGAAGATCCATCCGTTCCTAACTATGGTAAAGCCGGTAGGGGTGAACGCCTAAGAACAGGACTTACCTTGGCAATCGAACCGATGATAACCAGAGGAACATGGAAGGTAAAAACACTGGCTGATAAATGGACCATAGTTACAGCTGATGGTTCAAAATCAGCACATTTTGAGCACGATGTAGTAGTACGAGAAGGTAAAGCTGAAATTCTCAGTACTTTTGATTATATTGCTGAGATCACCAAAAATGAAATTTTAGAAACGCAATATGGCTAAACAAGAGCCGATAAAGCAAGACGGAAAAATCATAGAAGCATTACCAAACGCTCAATTTAGAGTTGAGCTGGATAATGGTCATGAAATACTGGCTCATGTATCCGGAAAAATGAGAATGTACTACATCAAAATTTTACCGGGCGATCGTGTATCAGTAGAAATGTCTCCCTATGATCTAACCAAAGGAAGAATAACATACCGGTACAAATAGAGATATTATTATGAAGACAAAATCATCAGTAAAAAAAAGAAGTTCAGACGATAAAATCGTACGACGAAAAGGACGTATTTTTGTTATCAACAAAAAAAATCCGCGTCATAAACAAAGACAAGGTTAAAATTTAGGTTTATATGGCAAGAATTGCAGGTGTTGACTTACCAAAACAGAAGCGTGGAGTAGTAGGGCTAACATACATTTTTGGAATTGGCAGAACTACCGCGAGACAAATTCTGGAAGATCTCGATATCAATCCGGATACAAAAATTGGCGATTGGGACGACGAGCAGGTAGCTGCTCTGCGTAAAGTGATCGACAACGATCTGAAAGTTGAAGGTGCATTACGTACAGAAATTAATGCCAACATAAGAAGATTGATCGAAACCGGAAGTTACAGAGGTGTAAGGCACAGAAGAGGTTTGCCGGTAAGAGGCCAGCGTACTCAAACAAATGCCAGAACAAGAAAAGGCAAGAGAAGAACTGTTGCCGGTAAGAAGAAGGCAACAAAATAAACAATAGCGTAAATTTTATTTCAAATGGCTAAAAGACAAAGAAAAGCTGCTGATAAGACTTTAAAGAAGAAAAGAAAAAAATCGGTTGCAGATCCTAATGGAATGGCTTTCATTAAAGCCACATTTAACAATGTACTTGTAAGTGTAACTGATTCGAATGGCAATGTGTTATCCTGGTCATCATCCGGTAAAGAAGGCTTCAAGGGTTCAAGGAAAAATACTCCGTATGCTGCTCAATTAAGTGCTGAAACAGCTGCAAAAGCTGCTTATGAGATGGGTCTCAGAAAAGTTGAAGTGTTTGTGAAGGGACCCGGATCTGGCCGAGAAGCAGCTGTGCGTGCATTAGCTACAAGCGGGCTTGAGGTAACATCCATAAAAGACAGAACGCCAATTCCTCACAATGGATGCCGGCCACCAAAAAGAAGAAGAGTTTAATTTTAATCGAATAGTATAATGGCAAGATATAGAGGACCTAAGCAGAAAATAGCCAGGCGATTCAAAGAACCCATTTTCGGACCAAGTAGTGCGCTCGAAAGAAAGCCTTACGGCCCGGGTCAACATGGAAGAAGCCGTTTCACAAGAAAATCTGAGTACGCTATTCAGCTTGATGAAAAACAAAAAGCAAAGTACACATACGGCATGCTCGAAAAGCAATTCCGTAATCTGTATGAAAAAGCTACAAGACAACAGGGTGTTACCGGTGAAGTATTAATGCAGCTTCTTGAATCAAGATTAGATAATGTAGTTTACAGGCTTGGATTTGCAAGAACAAGAAGACAGGCAAGGCAGCTTACAACGCACAGGCATATTGTTGTAAACGGACAGATTGTAAATATTCCATCATATCAGGTAAAGCCTGGAGATGTGATTAGTATCCGTCCAAAATCAAAAAATCTTGAGCTTGTAAAGGAATCTCTTCAAAGCTATTCAACCAATAAGTATAAGTCGCTTGAAACTGACAAAAAATCAATGACAGGTAAGTTCTTAAATATGCCTGTGATGGAAGAAATTCCTGAGAATATTAATGTGCAGTTAATCATTGAGCTTTACTCTAAATAATTTTAAACAGTTTATTAAAAGTATTAACTATGAATAACTATAGTTTACAGATGCCAGAGGCATTGGAAGTTGCAAAGGATGAAGAAAGTTTTGGTACTTTTATATTGCAACCACTTGAAAGAGGCTTTGGTGTTACTATTGGAAATTCTTTTCGAAGAGTTCTGCTCTCATCACTTCCCGGATTGGCAATTACAGCGGTTCGAATTAACGGAGTTGAGCATGAATACTCAAGCATAGATGGCGTTAAGGAAGACGTTTACGAAATCATCCTGAATCTGAAACAAGTACGTTTCAAGCAGGTAGACCAAAGTGGTGGTGTTATACATCTTACCAAAAAAGGTCCCGGAAATTTGACTGCAAAAGATATCGGTGATGCAACCGCAGACTTTGAAATTCTCAATCCGGAACTTGTTATTGCTACGCTTTCTGATGATGTAAATCTTGAAATGGAATTTCGTGTAGGACGTGGCAGGGGATATGTACCTGCAGAAGAGATGGCTTCTGATTATGAAGAAGAAATCAACCTACTTCCCATTGATGCAATCTTCACACCAATTAAATCTGTACAGTTTGATGTTGAAAATGTACGTGTAGGCCAGAGAACTGACTACGAAAAATTGGTTATGAATGTAACCACTGATGGTTCATTAAATGCAAAGGAAGCTCTTACCATTTCAGGAAAAATCTTAAAAGAGCATATCGAAAAGTTCATCACTGAAAAAATCGAAGAGCCATTTACTCAGGAAGAGGAAGAAGTAGATGCTGAAAAACAGCGAATTACAAATCTTCTTAAGACAAGTATCGAAGATTTGAATTTGAGTGTTCGCGCATACAACTGTCTTAAGTCTGCAAACATAAATAGTATAGCAGAGCTTGTATCAAGAGATGAGCAGGATCTGCTAAAATTCAGAAACTTTGGTAAGAAGTCTCTATCAGAACTTATTGAAGTTATTGAAGAAAAGAATCTTGAATTTGGAATGGATGTTTCAAAATACATCGATAAATAACAGGAAATTACAATGCGTCACCAGGTAAAAGGAAGAAAATTAGGCAGAACGAAGCCACATCGTAAAGCAACACTGCAGGCTTTAAGTTGTGCTTTAATTAAAGAACGCCGTATTAAAACCACTTTGGCAAAAGCTAAAGAGCTAAGAACATTTGTTGAGCCTCTTATTACTACAGCCAAAGTTGATAATACACACAATAGAAGAAAAGTATTTGCAGCACTTCAGGATAAGTACGCAGTTACTGAAATATTTGAAGAAGTAGGACCAGCTGCTGTTGATCGGCCGGGAGGCTATACACGTGTTCTTAAACTTGGTTTCCGATTGGGAGATGCGGCAGAAATGGCTGTTATTGAATTAGTTGATTTCAATGATGTACAGCCAGAGAAGAAAGCTGCCAAGAAGAAGAGAACTAGAAGAGCCGGTAAGGCTAATAAACCGGAAACAACAACGGAAGAGACTAAGCCTAAAGAGGAAGCTTCAACTAAAGAGAAGGAAAAAGTGAAGAAGGCTGACCCTGTTGTGGATGATGTAAAAGAAGAAAAAACAGAAGTTAAAGATACTCCTGTAGAAAAGAATACAAGTAAAACTTCCGACAAAAAGGAAGACGAGAAAAGCACTGAGTAAAAAATATTGAATATAATTTCGATTTCTGGTTGACATTATATTCGATCATTCCTTACCTTGTAAGTCTGCTTGGGAAAACAAGCAGGTATTGTTCTTTAAAATAATGAGAAGATATAAACAGATTGTTGAGTGAGTCTGGGTTAGATTTTTACAGAGTGTATTATAGAAGTATACAATGGAGAGTTTGATCCTGGCTCAGGACGAACGCTGG